>NZ_JACIUW010000045.1:0-2500 GCF_014145825.1 Stenotrophomonas sp. I18B00994
ACGTTGTCGTAAAGCCAAGGCAACTTGAGGTTATATGGTCAAGCCGCACGGATCATTAGTATCAGTTAGCTCAATACATTGCTGTACTTACACACCTGACCTATCAACCACGTAGTCTACATGGTTCCTTCAGGGGGCTTGTGCCCCGGGAGATCTCATCTTGAGGCGCGCTTCCCGCTTAGATGCTTTCAGCGGTTATCGCTTCCGAACATAGCTACCCGGCAATGCCACTGGCGTGACAACCGGAACACCAGAGGTTCGTCCACTCCGGTCCTCTCGTACTAGGAGCAGCCCCTCTCAAATCTCCAACGCCCATGGCAGATAGGGACCGAACTGTCTCACGACGTTCTGAACCCAGCTCGCGTACCACTTTAAATGGCGAACAGCCATACCCTTGGGACCGACTACAGCCCCAGGATGTGATGAGCCGACATCGAGGTGCCAAACACCGCCGTCGATATGAACTCTTGGGCGGTATCAGCCTGTTATCCCCGGAGTACCTTTTATCCGTTGAGCGATGGCCCTTCCATACAGAACCACCGGATCACTAAGTCCTAGTTTCCTACCTGCTTGATCCGTCGATCTTGCAGTCAAGCACGCTTATGCCTTTGCACACAGTGCGCGATGTCCGACCGCGCTGAGCGTACCTTCGAGCTCCTCCGTTACTCTTTAGGAGGAGACCGCCCCAGTCAAACTACCCACCATACACGGTCCCCGACCCAGATAATGGGCCCAGGTTAGAACGTCAAGCACGACAGGGTGGTATTTCAAGGATGGCTCCGCCACAGCTAGCGCCATGGTTTCATAGCCTCCCACCTATCCTACACAGACGAACTCAACGTTCAGTGTAAAGCTATAGTAAAGGTTCACGGGGTCTTTCCGTCTTGCCACGGGAACGCTGCATCTTCACAGCGATTTCAATTTCACTGAGTCTCGGGTGGAGACAGCGCCGCTGTCGTTACGCCATTCGTGCAGGTCGGAACTTACCCGACAAGGAATTTCGCTACCTTAGGACCGTTATAGTTACGGCCGCCGTTTACTGGGGCTTCGATCAAGAGCTTCGCCTTGCGGCTGACCCCATCAATTAACCTTCCAGCACCGGGCAGGCGTCACACCCTATACGTCCACTTTCGTGTTTGCAGAGTGCTGTGTTTTTGATAAACAGTCGCAGCGGCCTGGTTACTGCGACCCTCTTCAGCTATAGCTCGCACGAGCCACCAAAAAGGGTGCACCTTCTCCCGAAGTTACGGTGCCATGTTGCCTAGTTCCTTCACCCGAGTTCTCTCAAGCGCCTGAGAATTCTCATCCTACCCACCTGTGTCGGTTTACGGTACGGTCTGCGTAAGCTGAAGCTTAGGAGCTTTTCCTGGAAGCGTGGTATCAGTGACTTCGCCATAAAGGCTCGTCTCGGTGCTCGGTCTTAGAGGATCCCGGATTTGCCAAAGATCCAAACCTACCGCCTTTCCCCAGGACAACCAACGCCTGGTACACCTAACCTTCTCCGTCCCTCCATCGCACTTACGCGAGGTGCAGGAATATTAACCTGCTTCCCATCGACTACGACTTTCGTCCTCGCCTTAGGGGCCGACTCACCCTGCGCCGATTAACGTTGCGCAAGGAAACCTTGGGCTTTCGGCGTGCGGGTTTTTCACCCGCATTATCGTTACTCATGTCAGCATTCGCACTTCCGATACCTCCAGCAGACTTCTCAATCCACCTTCAACGGCTTACGGAACGCTCCTCTACCGCGCATAACAAAGTTATGCACCCCAAGCTTCGGTTCTGTGCTTAGCCCCGTTAAATCTTCCCCGCAGACCGACTCGACCAGTGAGCTATTACGCTTTCTTTAAAGGGTGGCTGCTTCTAAGCCAACCTCCTGGCTGTCTGTGCCTTTCCACATGGTTTTCCACTTAGCACAAAATTTGGGACCTTAGCTGTGGGTCTGGGTTGTTTCCCTTTTCACGACGGACGTTAGCACCCGCCGTGTGTCTCCCATACAGTCCGTCTCGGTATTCGGAGTTTGCAATGGTTTGGTAAGTCGCGATGACCCCCTAGCCATAACAGTGCTCTACCCCCGAGAGGATACATATGAGGCGCTACCTAAATAGCTTTCGAGGAGAACCAGCTATCTCCGGGTTCGATTAGCTTTTCACTCCTAATCACACCTCATCCCCTACCTTTGCAACGGGAGTGGGTTCGGGCCTCCAGTGCGTGTTACCGCACCTTCACCCTGGGCATGACTAGATCACCCGGTTTCGGGTCTACTGCCCGCGACTATGCGCCCTTATCAGACTCGGTTTCCCTTCGCCTCCCCTATACGGTTAAGCTTGCCACGAACAGTAAGTCGCTGACCCATTATACAAAAGGTACGCAGTCACTCCTTGCGGAGCTCCTACTGCTTGTACGCACACGGTTTCAGGTTCTATTTCACTCCCCTCTCCGGGGTTCTTTTCGCCTTTCCCTCACGGTACTGGTTCACTATCGGTCGGTCAGTAGTATT
>NZ_JACIUW010000046.1:0-2469 GCF_014145825.1 Stenotrophomonas sp. I18B00994
TGATGTCGCTGGCTGTTGCGCCGGCCTTGAAGCTCACATCAGCGATGGCGACGCCATTGATCTCCATGCCGGTGATCTTGCCGTCCGACTCCGCAGCATCAGCCACCACTGCGGCAGTGCTCGTCTGCGTTGCGGCGAACAGGCCCGAACCCAGCGAGCTGGTGCGGGCATTGACGATCGAGTTGATGCCAATGGTCTGGCCTGCATCCGCGCCAACCTGGAACAGGGCGCCGGAGAACGTGCCGTCCAGCAGGCTGGTGCCGTTGAAGTTGGTCTGGCGGGCAACGCGGTCGATTTCCGAGGTCAGCTGCTTGACTTCGGCATCCAGTGCCTCGCGGTCGCTGCTGGAATTGGTAGCGTTGGCCGACTGCACCGACAGCTCGCGGATGCGCTGCAGGTTATTGCCGATTTCAACCATCGCGCCTTCGGCGGTCTGGGCCAGCGAGATGCCGTCGTTGGCGTTGCGCACGGCAACGTCCAGACCGCGGATCTGGGTGCTGAAACGCTCGGAGATCGCCAGGCCGGCGGCGTCGTCCTTGGCGCTGTTGATGCGCAGGCCTGAGGACAGGCGCTGGATGGTGGTGGCCAGGCTGGAACCGCTGGTGGACAGGTTGCGCTGGGCGTTCAGCGACATCACGTTGGTATTGATGACTTGTGCCATTTTCTTGCTCCTGGTGGCGATGATGTCGCCGACGGTTGAGAGGCCTCCCGTAGGAGGGGCCGTTGCAGTTTTAATGCCTCGGCTGATATCAATAACGGCGACATGTCAACTGTCTTTAGCGGGAATTTGCGGTGTTCTGCAGGTCGTGTTCATGCGCTCGCGTTACTGCCAGAGCCCGGAGCTGCAGACGCAGAAAGGCCGCCCGAAGGCGGCCTTTCTGTGTTGCCTGAAACGGGGCAGGGATCAGCCCTGCAGCAGGCTCATCACGCTGGACGGCGACTGGTTGGCCTGGGCCAGCATCGCGGTACCGGCCTGCTGCAGGATCTGCGTGCGGGTCAGTTCAGCGGTTTCCTTGGCGTAGTCGGTGTCGCGGATACGGCTGCGCGAGGCCGACAGATTTTCCGAGGTGGTGTTCAGGCTGGCGATGGTGGAGGTGAAGCGGTTCTGGATCGCACCCATGTCGGCACGCGAGGAGTTCACCGAAGTCAATGCATCGTCAACGATGGACAGAGCGCGCTGGGCGCCTTCCACCGTGGTGATGTCCAGGTCGGCGACGGTCTTCTTCTCCGAAGCGACAACCGCGGTGGCAGTGCCGCCGATGCCGGTGAAGTCAACGGCCAGATCGGCCGGCGGATTGGCGGGGTCGGCGTCCGGAGTGCCGCCGCCGTCGGCAGTGCCGGCGGTGAAGGTGAAATCCTTGCCGGATTTCAGCGAGGTGAGCTCCAGATTGCCGTCCTTGTCCAGCTTGGCGTAGACGCCGGTCTGGTCCATCTTGTCATTGATCGCGTTGACGATGCCGTTGTTGATGTCGCTGGCCGTTGCGCCGGCCTTGAAGCTCACGTCAGCGATGGCGACGCCATTGATCTCCATGCCGGTGATCTTGCCGTCCGACTCCGCAGCATCAGCCACCACTGCGGCATCGCTCGTCTGCGTTGCAGCGAACAGACCCGAACCCAACGAGCTGGTGCGGGCGTTTACAACGCTGCTGATGCCGATCGTCTGGCCCGAATCAGCACCCACCTGGAACAGGGCGCCGGAGAACGTGCCGTCCAGCAGGTTGGTGCCGTTGAAGTTGGTCTGGCGGGCAACGCGGTCGATTTCCGAGGTCAGCTGCTTGACTTCGGCATCCAGTGCCTCGCGGTCGCTGCTGGAATTGGTAGCATTGGCCGACTGCACCGACAGCTCGCGGATGCGCTGCAGGTTATTACCGATTTCAACCATCGCGCCTTCGGCGGTCTGGGCCAGCGAGATGCCGTCGTTGGCGTTGCGCACGGCAACGTCCAGGCCGCGGATCTGCGTGCTGAAACGCTCGGAGATCGCCAGGCCGGCGGCGTCGTCCTTGGCGCTGTTGATGCGCAGGCCCGAGGACAGGCGCTGGATGGTGGTGGCGAGGCTGGAGCCGCTGGTC
The DNA here is from genome assembly GCF_014145825.1 of Stenotrophomonas sp. I18B00994. Taxonomy (NCBI): domain Bacteria; kingdom Pseudomonadati; phylum Pseudomonadota; class Gammaproteobacteria; order Lysobacterales; family Lysobacteraceae; genus Stenotrophomonas; species Stenotrophomonas sp. I18B00994. Next base: position 2,070 of record NZ_JACIUW010000046.1, read on the forward strand.
GACAGGTTGCGCTGTGCGTTCAGGGACATCACGTTGGTGTTGATGACTTGTGCCATTGCCGTTCTCCGAGAGTTGTATCTGGTGCTGGAAAGGGGAGGTCCCCGGGGGAGGACCGCTGGGGTGTTGTGCCCCGTTGATACCAATAACGACACCCCGCGCCAGACCTTTAGGGACTGCGCGAAAAGTTTTTTCGCCAATGTCAACGGGGGCGTGATTCCGCTCTCGCCCACACGCAGAAAGGCCGCCCGAAGGCGGCCTTTCCGTGGTGTTGCATGAACCGGTGCGGGGGATCAGCCCTGCAGCAGGCTCATCACGCTGGACGGCGACTGGTTGGCCTGGGCCAGCATCGCGGTACCGGCCTGCTGCAGGATCTGCGTGCGGGTCAGTTCAGCGGTTTCCT
>NZ_JACIUW010000047.1:0-1228 GCF_014145825.1 Stenotrophomonas sp. I18B00994
TGTAGCAACTGTGTTGATGGAGGGACTTGGCCCCTCCATGAGACGGGCACGGTAGTGCCGGCCGCTGGCCGGCAGCCTTTGGTCTTGCGCCCTGGCTGGCCTTAGGCAGGGACCAGCCCGTTTTCAGCGTCGCGCACCCGGGCGTTGAGGATCACCAGCATCTTCCTCATCACCGCCACGATCGCTACTTTTCCTTCCTTGCCGCGGGCCCGCAGCGACCGGTAAAAGTCCCGCAATCGTGGCTCATGTCGCATGGCCGACATGGCTGCCATGTAGAGCACCTGGCGGATCTCGGCCCTGCCGCCATGGATGCTTCGCCTCCCTCGCATGGCTCCGCTGTCGTGGGAGATCGGCGCCACGCCGACCAGGCTGGCAATGGCTTTTCCGCTGATCTGACCCAACTCAGGCAGGTAGCTGGCCAGTACCGCCTGCAATGCCGGGCCGACCCCTTTCATTGACTTCAGCACTGCCAGTTGAGGCTGCTGCGCGACCTGTTCAGAGATCTGCTTGCCCAGCCGCTCGACCAGTGTTTGCAGGCGAATGATGTTGCCTTGCATCTGCCGGCGTAGCTCGCGGTCAGTCACCATTTCCTGCTGTTGGCGGGCTACGGTCAGTGCCTGCATCGTTTGTCGACGCGCCCGCACAAACTCACGCAGTTTCCGCTGCCAGGGCTCCAGCGGCTGATAGGAAGGCAATTCCACCAGCGCGGCCATCTGCGCCAATACAAGAGCGTCCAAGCGGTCCGTCTTGGCCACTTTACCCAGCCCCTGAGCCAGTCTACGCGCTCGCAGTGCGTTGGCACGGATCACCGGATGGCCGGCCTTGTGAAGGAAGTCCAGGACAGTCTGCTCATAGCCGCCGGTGGCTTCCAAAACGATCTGAATGGCCGGCCGCGTACTCAACCAAGTGCTCAACTCGGCATAGCCAGAGGGGCTATTGCTGACCTGCAGGGTCTGGCCGTCTGTCGTGCCGATATCCAATCGGCGCTTGCTCACATCGATCCCGATCCCGTTCATTGCCCGACTCCGTATAGTCTGGAAGGGTCGAGAGCTCCCCCGCTTGCCCAGTCTTATCGCTTCGAGTGTCAGCTCCAGCAACTGTTCGGGCGGATCAAGGGAGATTCCGGCGTGGGCGCCAAGCTACATGGCGATCGTCGAGATCCAGGCTCGTACGGCGGCCCACGCCGGCTCTCGACACCTACGCTGACAGATTTTCATCAGATAAGGCT
>NZ_JACIUW010000048.1:0-1133 GCF_014145825.1 Stenotrophomonas sp. I18B00994
GCCGGCCGCTGGCCGGCAGGGCTCGCGGCCTGAAGTTTTCTGGGGTTGCCGGCCAGCGGCCGGCACTACTGCAGCAACGGCCTCACCGCCGCCGCCGGAATATGGTCCAGCGCGCGCCAGGCGTCCTCCACCACCGGCCGCGCCTGCGACCAGCCCAACCGTGACTGCCCGCGCATCTGTTCCCAGTGCTCGGCCAGTTCCTCGCAGGTATCGGCGGCATCACCGCGTGGCCAATCCGCAGCATGCGTGGTCAACGCGAAGGCATACACCGGGCACAGGTCGCGCCAGTTCCGGTGGCTCTGCCCGCGGCGCTCCTCGTAGTCGCTGAGCATGTACTGCAGGTAGTCCTGCGCCACCGCCTGGGGGTCTTCATGGCGACGCGTACGGCGCTGCGCGGTCCGCTGACCGAGCGGATCGAGCAGGGCGTTGAACACGGACGGTGCGGGTCGTTCAAGACGGGGCATGGCCGGCTCCTGCAGCGGGGGCGGGTGGGCAGGAATACGCGCGGTGCCGTTACCGGGGGGTGAGCGAGATGTTCATGACGCCAGGTTCGCAACGGCTTTACCTGCGGGGCGGTGTAGTGGAATCCCCCCAAGGGCAGGTACCAGACCATGAGCCGAGAGACCTCGCGAGACCCGCTGCGGGAGAACCACCCGCCCATTCCCGGCGAGCAGCGCGGCAAGCGCGATGCCGACAACGCCGACTACCGCGGAACCGGCGCGCCGTTCTTCGATGCCGAGCACGACCACCTGCCGGTGAAGCACGAGGCTGAACAGGCGGCCCAGGACCGCAAGGATGGCGGCGACCGCCATCGCGGTGGTCAGGAGAGCCCGCTCAAGCGCCGTGAACGCAAGCAGCGCGCCAGCGACAACCAGGACGAGGCGCTGGAGGAGACCTTCCCGGCCAGCGACCCGACCTCGCCGTTCGTGCCAGCCAAGGCCCCCGACTGACCGGTAGTGCCGGCCGCTGGCCGGCAACCTCTGGGCTGCCCTACACAGAGCGATGCCTGCCGATGGTTGGGTCATCCGGATGTCACGCCGGGGCCGCTATATAATGGGGGTTCTCCCCTGCCGAGGGGCGCTGCGACCGGATCCCACGAGGCCCGGCCAGGCTCGGTAAGGTGGCTTTGTAAC
>NZ_JACIUW010000049.1:0-1065 GCF_014145825.1 Stenotrophomonas sp. I18B00994
GAGGGCCACCTCGGCGTCTCGCTTACGGGCGTTGAGGATCACCAGCATTTTGCGCATGACCGCCACGAGCGCCACCTTGCTCGCTTTGCCCTTGGCCTTCAGGCCAGCGTAAAACGCGCGCAGCCTTGGCTCGTACCGGATGGCCGTCAGGGCCGCCATGTAAAGGGCTTCGCGTACCACCGCGCGCCCACCACTGATCCGCCGTTGGCCCTGCCAGGTGCCACTTTCGCGGTTCATCGGGGCCAACCCCACCAGCGATGCTATGGCTTTGCTTCCCAAGCTGCCCAGTTCGGGCAACTCGCAGGCCAGTGTGCTGATCAGGATGGGGCCGACGCCTTTGAGCGCGCCGATATTCTTCCAGCCAGGCTGCCCCTCAAGCTGCTCGGCAATAGCTTTATCCAACTGCTTCAGGTCGTCAGATAGCTGAGCTATATGGCGTTGCTTCATCGCAATCAGATCCGGATCGACCAATCGCCGCAAGCGCTGCATCTCACTGACCCGCATCTGCACCAGTTGCCTGCGGCATTGCGCAAATTCAGCCAGACGCTGCTGCCAAGGAGCAGGCGGTACGTAGCGGGTCAGCGGCAACAAATGGGCCATCTGTGCCAGCACTGTCGCATCGAGCCGATCGGTCTTGGCGGCACGGCCCGTGCCTTGGGCAAATCGCCGTGCACGCGCCGGATTGATTCGTACCATCGGCAGGCCAGCGGCGTGCAATACATCCAGAGCAGCACGCTCGTAACCCCCGCTTGCCTCAAGAACGACCTGCTTGATCGGCCACGTCTTCAGCCACCGAATCAAGCGCACAAAGCCGCGCTTGTCGTTGCTGAATTGGCGAAACTGCTCTCCATGGACGGCCACATCCAGCGTGGCTTTGCTCACATCGATCCCGATCCCAAACATGGCAGAACTCCGCTAGGCTGACAGGGTCGAGAGCTCTCCCCGCTTGCCCAGTCTTATCAGTTCGAGCGCCAACTCAACCAACTGTTCGGGCGGTTCAGGGAGAATCCGGCGTGGGGACCCAAGCTACTTCTCGGTCGCAAGACCTGGATCCACACGGTCGCC
>NZ_JACIUW010000005.1:0-275389 GCF_014145825.1 Stenotrophomonas sp. I18B00994
ACCGACTACGCCAAGGAAACCGCTGAACTGACCCGCACGCAGATCCTGCAGCAGGCCGGTACCGCGATGCTGGCCCAGGCCAACCAGTCGCCGTCCAGCGTGATGAGCCTGCTGCAGGGCTGATCCCCCGCACCGGTTCAGGCAGTACAGAAAGGCCGCCTTCGGGCGGCCTTTCTGCGTCTGTGACCGCGGCCGGCGTCCAGCGCCCCCCCCGGCTGGCACAGGCCTTGCAGCGGCGCATGCATCGGCGCACGCATGTGCGCTCAAGCTTCCATTCCGGCGGCCGATAGCCATTGCAACGGCAGTGGCTTCGCCCGCCCACAGCACAAGGACTTCTCATGGCCATCGGCACCATCGGTACCGGTCTCGACATCCCCACCCTGGTTGCGCAGCTGGTTGCCAAGGAGCGCGAGCCGCAGGAAAACCAGATCAACGCGCTGGGCACGGCGGCGACCTCGAAGCTGTCGGCCATCAGCACCATCAAGAGTGGCCTGTCCAATCTGCAGACCGCGCTGGCCGCTTTGGTCAAGAGTGCCGACAACCCCGGCTACAAGACCACCCTGGGCACCGATGTCACCTTCACCGCCGCCGTCGATACCGGCGACAACGCCACCAGCCCGGTGGCCGGCACCCACCAGGTGCAGGTGCAGCAGCTGGCACAGAACCAGAAGCTCAGCTCCAAGGCATTCGACAAGGATGCGGCGATCGGCGGCGGTAAATTGACGATCGGCTACGGCGACACCAGCCTGGACGTGGACATTGCCGCCGACAGCAAGCTGGCCGACGTGGCCAAGGCGATCAACAAGGCCTCCGGCGGCAAGGGCGTGGTCGCCTCGGTGGTGACCGCCGACGATGGCCAGCACCTGGTACTGACCGCGGTGGATTCCGGCGAAGCCGGCGCGATCACGGTCACCCCGTCCGGCGGCAACGGCACCCTGGATGACCTGGCTTACGACGGCACCGCCTCCTCGAAGATGGAAGTGATGGTGGAAGCCAAGGACGCGATCGTGATCGTGGACGGCTTCACCCGTACCTCCAGCTCCAACACCATTTCCGACCTGGTGCCGGGCGTCACGCTCACGCTGACCAAGGCCAACCCGGACGTGAAGCAGACCCTGACCGTCGGCCGCGACAACAGCGCGCTGAAGGCCAACCTGACCGCCTTCGTGACTGCCTACAACGCGATCAACACGCAGCTGAAGTCCGCCACCGCCTACAACAGCACGACCAATACGGCCTCGGCACTGACTGGCGATGCCATGGTGCGTGGCCTGCAGCAGCAGCTACGCGGGCAGCTGAGCCCCAACGTGAATGAACTGAAGGCGCTGGGCATCACCCTGGCCACCGACGGCACCTTGACGCTGGACAGCACCAAACTGGACGCGGCCATCGCCAAGGACCCCGAATCGGTCGCCAACATGTTCGGCGCCGACGGCAAGGTCGGCAAGTCGATGACCGACATGCTGAAGAGCAACCTGGACGCCACCACCGGCACCATCACCCAGCGCACCAACACGCTGAACAAGCAGATCAAGGATCTGGAAAAGCGCCTGGACGATCTGGATGCGCGCATGGAACAGGTGTCCACCCGCTACACCAAGCAGTTCACCTCGATGGAGTCGCTGGTCAGCCAGATGCAGACCACCAGCGACTACCTGACCCAGCAGCTGGCCAAGAAGACCAGCAGCTGAACCCGCACGGCGGCGCTCAAGTTTGGCGCCGCCGGCGCCGATACAAACAGCAACACAATGCAGGGCCCGTGGCGGGCCCTGATGCCACCGACAGGCCATGCGCCGGGTGGCCAACCAGGAGACTCATTCAATGTACGGTTCCAGCCGTCAGTACGCAGAGCAGTACCGCAAGGTCGGGGTGAACACCGCCGTGTCCGACGCCGACCCGCACAAGTTGGTTGCACTGCTGCTGACCGGAGCGTGCGAACGCATCCGCCTGGCCGAAGCCTGCATCGAGCGCAACGACCAGGCGCGCAAGGGCAAGGCCATCGGCGAGGCCTGCGCCATCGTCGGCCACCTCAATGGTTCGCTGGACCATGAGGCCGGCGGCGAGATCGCCGGCAATCTGTCGGCGCTGTACGACTACGTGCAGCAGCGCCTGACCGAAGCCAACCTGCACAACGATGTGGTGGCCCTGCAGGAAGCCCTGCAGCTGCTGACCGAGATCGACGCGGCCTGGAATGCGATTCCGCAGGACCAGCGCCAGCGCGCCGCCGGGGCTCCTGCCTGATGGACGCCGTGCTTGCCCCGCTGCACGCCGAACTGGACGCCCTAGACGCTGCGCTGACCACCGTTTCGGGCGAAGACTGCGCCGCGCTGCTGGGCCAGTACGATGCCAACCTGCGCAAGGCCATGGACGTGCACGGTGCGATCCTGGGCGCCGATGCGCTGCAGGGCCTGCTGCAGCACCAGCACGACCTGAGCGCGCGCATGCGCCTGCTGCGCGATGAAGCGGCCAGCCACCTGCAGCAGGGCCGCACCTCCCTTCGCGCAGCCCATGCATACCTGCAGGCAGAATCGCTGGCATGACCCTGCTGCCGACCACCTCGCTGCACCACCCGGCCGAAAGCGAGCTGTTCGACGAAACGCTCAGCTGCGAACTGGCCCTGCCTGCCGAGTACCAGGCCGGCAGCGCGCTGGGCCGTACCGGCAATGCCGAAGCCCTGCTGCGCAGCCTGGCCCTGGTGGAAGACAGCAGAGTTGACGAGCACGAGGAGCGCAGCGAAGCCACCCTGCAGCTGCAGCGCCTGGAAGCCAAGCTGGACCTGACCATGGTGCTGCTGGGCCGGCTGGTGCGCCAGCAGGGCCACGACCTGCCCCTGCGCCCGGTACGCTGGTCGCGCCGCGGCATCCGCCTGCAGCTGGGCCCGCGCAGCGGCGCCAGCCCGGGCCAGGCCGGCGTCGTCCGCCTGCAGCCCAGCGACTGGCTGCCCGACCATATCGACCTGCCGGTGGAAGTGGTGGCCGAAGCCGCCGACGGCAGCGGCGGCCACTTCCTGTGGCTGCGCTTCAGTCATCTGGGCGATGGCCTGGAAATGGCCATGGAACGCCACCTTTTCCGTCTACACCGTCGACAGGTTGCCGAAGCGCGCCGGGCGCGCTGAACGCCGTCACCGTAGTGCGTGGCCGACGGGCCTTGGCGGGCCCGTTCAGCTAAGTTAAGGTGGACTCCCCTCACGGACCTGCTGCGTGCCTGTGCGAGTTCTCATCGTCGACGATCACACTCTGGTTCGCGCCGGCCTGGCGCGGCTGTTGCAGGGGTTTGCCGACGTGCAGCTGGTGGCCGAAGCGAGCAACGCCGAACAGGCGCTGCAACTGGCCCTGCAGCATGCACCTGACGTGGTGCTGATGGATCTTTCCCTGCCCGGCCGCACCGGCCTGGAAGCGCTGAGCGACATCCGCCTGCGCGCACCCGGCACCCGGGTGGTGATGATGACCATGCATGACGACGCCGCCCATGTGCGCGATGCACTGGACCGCGGCGCCGTGGGTTTCGTGGTGAAGGATGCCGCGCCGCAGGAACTGGAACTGGCCCTGCGTGCCGCCCATGCCGGCCAGGTGTTCCTGAGCCCGCAGATCTCGGCCAAGATGCTGGCGCCCATGCTGGGCCGCGAAAAGCCCACCGGCATTGCCGCGCTGTCGCCGCGCCAGCGCGAGATCCTGCGGCAGATCGGCAAGGGCGAAAGCAACAAGGAAATCGCCGCCGACCTGGGCATCAGCGTGAAGACGGTGGAGACCCATCGCGCGCGCATGATGGAATCGCTGGGCTGCCGCCGCGCCAACGATCTGCTGCTGCTGGCCGCCCGCCACCAGCACGAGTTGGAATGATCGTCCGCCGGAAACCCCGCGCATTGCGCGTTGGTCGACCAACGGTCGACCCTACCGACCCGGGCCCTGCATCGGCGACGACTTCCCGTCACCCCGACAGACCCTGACAGGTTTCCGTACAGCCCGACCCACCTTTGCCCGGCTTTGCTCACCAGCAATCAACGATTTAGCCGCGGCCATCGTCAACTTCCCGCGCTTTCGTAGGGATTTCCCCTACAGCGTGTCGGGAACTCAACCAAGCGCCTCAGGAACCCCCCGATTCCGGACCTGCCGGATCAAAAGCAAGATGTGTTCCACAAGGCGCCGGGGAGCGGTGCCGGGGAACCACGATGAAGGCTGCACTCTCGACCCAGCTGGGCCAACAACTACACCTGACGCCGCAGCTGCTGCAGTCGATCCGCCTGCTGCAGCTCGATGGCCTGCACCTGGAACAGGAAATCCAGCGCCTGCTCGATTCCAATCCGCTGCTGGAAATCGAAGAAGCCGAGGCACCCGTTGCCGACGCCAGCGATGCCACCGCCACCACCCTGGAAACGGCGGCCTTCGATGAGCTGCCCGAATCGTCCATGTGGGACGTGGCCGGCACCAGCTGGCAGGACGGCGACGATGACCGCATGGCGCGCATTGCCGCCGGCGAATCCAGCGACCCGCAGCTGCGCGTGCTGCAGCGCCTGGCACTGGACCTGGACGACCGTGGCCTGGCCATCGCCGCGTTCTGGCTGGAACACTGCGATGACGCCGGCTACCTGCAGGCCCCGCTGGCCCAGCTGCACCTGCTGGCCAGCGCCCAGTTCGATGTCGACGCCGCAGGCGTGGAAGCCATCCGCCAGCAGCTGCTGCACGGCGAACCGGCCGGCATGGCCGCGCAGGACCTGCGCGAATGCCTGCTGGCCCAGCTGTACAGCCTGCAGGGTCTGGTACCGGGCCGGCACCTGGCCGGGCGCATCCTGGAAGGTGCGCTCGACGCCCTGGCCGCCCACGACTACCTGGCCCTGGCCCGCCAGCACGACGCTGAAGTGGACGACGTGCGTGAAGCGGTGCGCCTGATCCTGTCCCTGCAGCCGCGCCCGGGCGACAGCCTGCAGACCGACAGCAACGTGGCCGTGGTACCGGACGTGGTGGCCTGGCATACCGACGAGCAGTGGAAGGTGGCGTTGAACCCGGCCACCAGCCGCCGCGTGTCGATCAACAGCCAGTACGAACAGGCCCTGGCCGATACCGCCGATGCCGCCCCTGCCCTGCGCGAAATGCTGCAGGAAGCCCGCTGGTTCAGCCGCGGCCTGTCCATGCGCTACGACACCCTGCTGCGCACCGCGCGGGTGATCGTCGAACGCCAGGCCGCCTTCCTGGTCCGTGGCGACGAAGCCATGGCACCGCTGACCCTGAAGGAAGTGGCCGAAGAAATTGGTATGCACGAATCCACCGTTTCGCGCATCACCACCGGCAAGTACCTGCAGACCCCGCGCGGCACCTTCGAATTGAAGCACTTCTTCGCCGTGCGCCTGGAAGGTGCCAGCGTGTCCGGGCAGGCCGTGAAAGCCATGGTGCGCCGCCTGATCGACGCCGAGCCGGCCGGCCGCCCGCTGGCCGACGAGGCCATCGCCGGCCTGCTGTCGCGACAGGGGGTGAACATTGCCCGCCGAACCGTCGCAAAATACCGCGAACAACTGGATATCGCTCCGGCCCGCGAACGGCGCCGGATCAGCGCCAGGCAACCCCAGCTGGCCCGGGTGGGCTGAAAAGGATGTTGGACATGAACAAGCTCACAGTGCTGCTGGTCGATGACCATGAAGGTTTCATCAACGCCGCCATGCGTCATTTCCGCAAGATCGACTGGCTGCAGATCGTTGGCAGCGCCGGCAACGGCCTGGAAGCGATCGAGCGCTCGGAAAGCCTGCGCCCGCAGGTGGTGCTGATGGATCTGGCCATGCCGGAAATGGGCGGCCTGCAGGCCACCCGCCTGATCAAATCGCAGGATGATGCCCCGTACATCGTGATTGCCAGCCACTTCGACGACGTCGAGCACCGCGAACACGCGCTGCGCGCCGGCGCCGACAACTTCGTCAGCAAGCTGTCCTATATCCAGGAAGTCATGCCGATCCTGGAAGGCCTCAGGGAGGATAGATCGTGAGCGAATCGCGCATCCTGGTACTGGACAACGATGCCGTGCGCGCCGAGCGCACCGTTGCCCTGCTGGAATTCATGGATTTCAACCCGCGCTGGGTCTCCGACGCGGCCGATTTCGACCTGGGCCGCCAGCGCCAGAACGACTGGATGGCGGTGATCGTCGGCAGCCTGGACGAAAGCCCGGCCAGCACCGCGCTGTACGCGTGGCTTGGTGGCAGCAGCCTGCCGCCGCCGGTGCTGCTGGCCGATGGCGATGCCGCCACGTTCGCCCACCAGCATGGCCTGCACGAAGCCAACATCTGGCCGCTGGAAGCACCGCTGCGCCACGCGCAGATGGAAGCCCTGCTGCGACGTGCCAGCCTGAAGCGGCTGGATGCCGAGCACCAGGCCGGCGCCGTGCAGGACCAGGGCCCGACCGGCACCGGCCCGGCAGTGACCACCCTGCGCACCATGATCGAACAGGTGGCCGCCTTCGACACCACCGTGCTGGTGCTGGGCGAATCGGGCACCGGCAAGGAAGTCGTCTCGCGCGCCATCCACCAGCGCTCGCCGCGCCGTGACGGCCCGTTCGTTGCGATCAACTGTGGCGCCATTCCGGCCGACCTGCTGGAAAGCGAACTATTCGGTCACGAAAAGGGCGCCTTCACCGGCGCACTGACCGCGCGCAAGGGCCGTTTCGAAATGGCCGAGGGCGGCACCCTGCTGCTGGACGAAATCGGCGACATGAGCCTGCCGATGCAGGTGAAGCTGCTGCGCGTGCTGCAGGAACGCAGCTTCGAACGCGTGGGCGGCAACCAGACCATCCGCTGCAACGTGCGCGTGGTCGCCGCGACCCATCGGGATCTGGAAAGCCGCATTGCCGAAGGCAAGTTCCGCGAGGATCTGTTCTACCGCCTGAACGTGTTCCCGATCGACGTACCGGCCCTGCGCGAACGCCGCGAAGACCTGCCCGCGCTGGTGGAAACCATCGCCGCGCAGCTGGCCCGCACCGGCCGTGGCGAAGTGCGCTTCACCCCCGAGGCCCTGCAGGCGCTGGCCGGCTACGAATGGCCGGGCAACGTGCGCGAACTGACCAACCTGGTCGAGCGCCTGGCCGTGCTGCACCCGGGTGGCTCGGTGCGCGTGCAGGACCTGCCGGCCCGCTACCGTGGCGACGCCGCGCTGGCCCCGGTGGCGCCCGCCCCTGCCCCTACGCCGGTGGCCAGCAGCGAAGACCGCCTGGACCTGCGCAGCTTCTCCTTCCACACCCCCGGCAGCGGCGGCCAGCCGGCGCTGGAACACGGCATCGCAGTGAACCGCGCCAACGCCCCGGCGGCCCTGCCCGACGACGGCCTGGACCTGCGCAACCACATGGCCAGCATCGAACTGGGCCTGATCAACGAAGCCCTGGAACGCACCCAGGGCGTGGTTGCCCACGCCGCCCAACTGCTGGGCCTGCGCCGCACCACCCTGGTGGAAAAGCTGCGCAAGTACGGCATCGAACGCGAGCAGGCCGAACTGGCCGGCTGAACCGCGCCACCAGCATGAAGGGGGCACGAACGCCTGGGCTCGCCCGGGCGTTGGTGTTTTGGGCCCCTGGGCTCACATCCCCTTGCTGCGGAGCGGGATCTGAGCCCATTGCTTTTGCACGTTTTCCTAGAGACAACACCGCCGCAGTGCGGAGCATGGCGAGGACACCCCCAAGGAGGTTCCACCATGCATCGCCTTGCCCTGCTCGCCACCCTGCTCTGCCCGGCCCTGGCCACCGCGGCCAACTGCACGCTACCTGTCACGCTGGACCAGCGCCACTTCACCAACCTCAGCGATCCGTTGTATGCGCCGGACAATCCGAACGCCGGACGCATGGTGCAGGTCAGCTTCACCGGCAACCAGTACGTGCTGGATATCCTCGGCACCGACCTGCGCATCGGCGGCAGCTACCGCTACCAGCGCCTGGCCCCGCATATCGCGGAGATCCAGATGAGCGAAAGCCACCCGGCCGGCCCCGCACGCTACACCCTGCTGCTGACCTGCCTGAGCGACCGCCAGGGCCGCTTCATCTACACCCAGCACGACGGCCCCATCGCGCCGCGCCAGCGCCAGAATTCCGGCCACTGGACCCTGCAGCCGTAGGCCAGAAAACCGACGCCGGTTAAATGGCGCCTTCAATGGGGTCAGAGCCCGTTGCGTTGCAACGGGATCCGACCCCGTGCCGACCAACGGTCGGCACCCACCATCAGTAGCAGGTTTCAACAGATCGCGGCCACCTGTCGCCGGACCCAGCCCGCCACGCCACGGATAGCCCGATTTTGACGTTGACGTTGACGTTGATTCGGCGGGTGCAGGGCGCAGCCCTGCCAGCACACACACACCAGACCCTCACGTCACTGAATCGAAAACCGGTTTCGGCACGGCACTTGCACCTGCTCCAGCAGACAACCCCATCCCTGTTTCTGGAACCGTTGCAGATGTCCCACTCCGTCACTTCGATCCTTTCGCAGATCCGCTCCTATCAGACCCAGATGGGACAGCCGGCGCTCAACCCGCTGGGCGAAACGCCGCGCAGCAACGCCCTGCCGGGCACGGTGCTGGACGCGCCGCAGGCCCAGCCGGCCAGCTTCACCGAAACCCTGCGTGGTGCGATTGCCGGCGTCAACGATGCGCAGCAGAAGTCCGGCGCCCTCGCCAAGGCCTTTGAAATGGGCGACCCCAGCGCCGACCTGGCCAAGGTGATGGTCGCCTCGCAGCAGTCCCAGATCGCCTTCCGCGCCACCGTGGAAGTCCGCAACCGTCTCGTCCAGGCCTACCAGGACGTGATGAACATGCCGCTGTAAGGAACATTGACGCATGGCACTGACGCTCTCCAAGGACAGCCTGAACGCCGAGAAGGCCGGGCAATGGTTCGACCGCCTGCAGAGTCTGCAGATCACCCGTCGGCTGGGCCTGATGGCGATGATCGCGGTGGCGGTGGCGGCAGGCCTGTCCGTGTTCTTCTGGTCACAGAAGCCGGGCATGGTCCCGCTGTACACCGGCCTGGACCAGAAGGCGACCGCTGAGGCGACCGACCTGCTGCGCGCCGCGCAGATTCCGTTCGCGCTCGATCCGGCCACCGGTGGCATCACCGTCCCGGAAAAGAACCTGCACGACGCCCGCCTGAAGCTGGCCGGCTCCGGCCTGACCGACAGTGGCAAGCTCGGCTTCGAGCTGATGGAACGCGACCCGGGCTTCGGCGTCAGCCAGTTCGTGGAAAGCGCGCGCTACCAGCACGCGCTGGAAACCGAGCTGTCGCGCACCATCAACACGCTGCGCCCGGTACGTGATTCACGCGTGCATCTGGCCATTCCCAAGCCCAGCGCCTTCACCCGCCAGCGTGACGTGGCCAGCGCCTCGGTCACCCTGGAACTGCGGGGCGGCCAGCAGCTGGAACGCAGCCAGGTGGACGCCATCGTGCACATGGTCGCGGCCAGCATTCCGGACCTGGCGCCGGAACGGGTGACCGTGGTCGACCAGAGCGGGCGCATGCTCAGCATCACCGACCCGAACAGCGAGGCGGCGGTCAACGCCGCGCAGTTCGAGCAGGTGCGGCGCCAGGAAACCTCGTTCAACCAGCGCATCCGCGAGCTGCTGGAGCCGATGACCGGCCCCGGCCGCGTCAACCCGGAAGTGAGCGTGGACATGGACTTCTCGGTGACCGAGGAAGCCCGTGAGCTCTACAACGGTGAACCGCAGAAGCTGCGCAGCGAGCAGATGAGCGAGAACACCAGCAGCACGCCGGGTCCGCAGGGCGTGCCGGGTGCCACCAGCAACAGTCCGCCGGGCCAGCAGGCCGCGCCGGCCACCGCGCAGACCCCGACCGAAAGCAGCAAGAACGCCACCCGCAACTACGAGCTGGACCGCACCCTGCAGCACACCCGCCAGCCGGCCGGCCGCATCAAGCGCGTGTCGGTGGCGGTGCTGGTGGACAACGTGCCGCGCGCCGGCGCCAACGGCAAGATGAGCCCGCAGCCGCTGTCGGCCGCCGAACTGACCCGCGTCGAGGCGCTGGTCAAGCAGGCCGTCGGCTTCAACGCCGAGCGTGGCGACACCGTGTCGGTGATGAATGCCCCGTTCGTGCGCGAGACCACGCCCGAACAAGGCCCGGCCTGGTGGGAGCTGCCGTGGGTGCACGATGCCGGCCGCATGCTGCTGGGCGCGGTGGTGGTGCTGGCGCTGCTGTTCGGCGTGCTGCGTCCGGCGCTGCGCGCGATCACCGGCCAGAGCAGGAAGGCAGACGAGCAGGCGCTGGAGCCGCATACGGCGGATGTGCAGCTGGTCGATGACGATGGCATTGCGCTGCCAGCGCTGGGCACCGACCGGGCAAGCCTGGGCGGACCGGATGCGCTCGCACTGCCGGTGGATTCATATGAGGAACGACTGCGGATGGCGCGTGAAGCCGTGAAGACCGACTCCAAGCGCGTGGCCCAGGTGGTCAAAGGCTGGGTGGCCAATGACTGAGGCACAACTGACCGGAGTACAGCGCGCGGCCGTGCTGCTGCTTTCGCTGGGTGAGCTGGATGCGGCCGAAGTGCTGCGCCACATGGAACCCAAGGAAGTACAGAAGATCGGCATCGCCATGGCCACCATGACCGACATCACCCGCGAGCAGGTGGAGCGGGTGATGGACCAGTTCGGCCAGGAACTGGGCTCGAAGACCTCGCTGGGCGTGGGCTCGGATGACTACATCCGCAACATGCTGGTGCAGGCGCTGGGCAGCGAGAAGGCCGGCAACCTGATCGACCGCATCCTGCTCGGCCGCAACACCACCGGCCTGGACGCGCTGAAGTGGATGGACCCGCGTGCAGTGGCCGACCTGGTGCGCAACGAGCACCCGCAGATCATCGCCATCGTGATGGCGCACCTGGAAACCGACCAGGCCGCCGACGCGCTGAAGCTGCTGCCGGACCGTACCCGCGTGGATGTGCTGCTGCGCATCGCCACCCTCGACGGTATTCCGCCGAACGCGCTCAATGAACTCAACGAGATCATGGAGCGCCAGTTCGCCGGCAACCAGAACCTGAAGTCGTCGAACATCGGCGGCGTGCAGTGCGCGGCCAACATCCTGAACTTCATGGACAGCGGCCAGGACCAGGCAATCCTGGGCGAAATCGCGCGCATCGATGCGCCGTTGAGCAACCGCATCCAGGACCTGATGTTCGTGTTCGACGACCTGGTCGACCTGGACGATCGCGAGATGCAGCTGGTGCTGCGCGAGGTGAGCGGCGAGCGCCTGGGCCTGGCCCTGCGCGGCGCCGACATCAAGGTGCGCGACAAGATCACCCGCAACATGTCGCAG
The DNA here is from genome assembly GCF_014145825.1 of Stenotrophomonas sp. I18B00994. Classification (NCBI taxonomy): domain Bacteria; kingdom Pseudomonadati; phylum Pseudomonadota; class Gammaproteobacteria; order Lysobacterales; family Lysobacteraceae; genus Stenotrophomonas; species Stenotrophomonas sp. I18B00994. The sequence continues at coordinate 11,278 of NZ_JACIUW010000005.1, forward strand.
CGCGCGGCCGAGATCCTGCTGGAGGACATGGAAGCCCGCGGCCCGGTGCGCCTGTCCGACGTGGAAGGCGCACAGCGCGAGATCCTGGCGATCGTCAAGCGCATGGCCGATGAAGGCACCGTCACCATCGGTGGCAGCGCGGAGGCCATGCTGTGAGCAACGTCGTGCGCTGGCTTGCCCCGGACCTGCTGGCCCAGCCCGAACCGGTACTGGAGCAGGAGGGTGCGTTCGAACTCACCGAGCCGGATCCGGAACACGATCCGGAGCCGCCGCTGCAGCTGCCGACCCTTGAAGAGATCCAGGCGATCCAGGACAGCGCCGAGAAGGAAGGGTTCGAACAGGGCCATGCCGACGGCTACGGCCAGGGCCAGGCCGAAGTACGTCGCCTCGCCGCGCAGATCGAAGGGATCCTGGACAACTTCAGCCGGCCGCTGGTGCGGCTGGAGAACGAAGTGGTCGGTGCACTCGGCGAACTGGCGGTGCGCATCGCCGGCGCACTGGTCGGCCGCGCCTACGAAGCCGAGCCGGCACTGCTGGCGCAGCTGGTCGGCGAAGCGATCGACGCCGTGGGCGGCAGCACCCGCGAGGTTGAAGTGCGGCTGCACCCGGATGACATCGCTGCCCTCGCCCCGCTGCTGAACCTTTCACCGGTGCAGCGCCTGGTACCGGATACCAGCCTCAGCCGTGGCGACCTGCGCGTGCACGCCGAAGCCGTGCGCATCGACGGCACCCTGGAAGCCCGCCTGCGCGGGGCCCTGGATGCGGTGATCCGCCAGACCGGAGCCACCGCATGAGCGTCGGACCGCAAACCACTCCGCCGCCGGCCGACTGGGCCGTAGCCCGCAACCTGCGCCTGGCGCGGCGCCTGGATGGCCTGCGCGTGGACACCGCGCATGGTCGTGGCCTGATCCGCGAGGGCGTGTTGCGCCGTGCGGTCGGGCTCACCCTGGAGGCGGTCGGCTGCGAAGCGCCGCTGGGTGCCAGCTGCAAGGTGGAAGTGGTCGATGGTGGCTGGGTCGACGCCGAAGTGGTCGGCTTCGCCGGCGAGCGCACCTACCTGATGCCCAGCGCCGAACTGCATGGCCTGCTGCCCAATGCCCGGGTGGTGCCATCGGCGCGCCGGGGCGGCGTGGAAGTGGGCGAAGGCCTGCTCGGCCGCGTCATCGACAGCGACGGCGTGCCGCTGGATGGCAAGGGCCCGATCCGCGCCGAAGGCCATGTTGGCATGGCCGGCGTGTCGATCAATCCGCTGGCGCGTGAACCGATCACCCAGCCGCTGGACGTGGGCGTGCGCGCGATCAACGCGCTGCTGCCGATCGGCCGCGGCCAGCGTGTCGGCCTGTTCGCCGGCTCCGGCGTCGGCAAGTCGACGCTGCTGGGCATGATGACCCGCTACACCGCCGCCGACGTGATCGTGGTCGGCCTGATCGGTGAACGCGGCCGCGAAGTGCGCGATTTCGTCGAGACCACGCTGGGCGAGGAAGGCCTGCGCCGCGCCGTGGTGGTCGCCAGCCCTGCCGACCGGCCGCCGCTGGCGCGTCTGCATGGTGCCTACCGCTCCACCGCCATTGCCGAGTGGTTCCGCGACCAGGGCCTGAACGTGCTGCTGCTGATGGACTCGCTGACCCGCTTCGCCCAGGCGCAGCGCGAGATCGGCCTGTCGGTCGGCGAACCGCCGACCACCCGCGGCTATCCGCCGTCGGTGTTCGCCAAGCTGCCGGCACTGGTCGAACGCGCCGGCAATGGCGCCAAGGGCCGTGGCTCGATCACCGCGTTCTACACGGTGCTGACCGAAGGCGATGATCCGCAGGATCCGATCGCCGATGCCGCGCGCGCGATCCTCGACGGCCACATCCTGCTCTCGCGCCGCGTGGCCGACAGCGGCTTGTACCCGGCCATCGACGTCGAGTCGTCGGTCAGCCGCGTGGTCACGGAAATCGCCGACGAACCGTGGCGCCTGCGCATCCGCAAGTTGAAGCGACTGGTCTCGGCCTATTCGGCCAACCGGGACCTGATCGCGATCGGTGCTTACCAGCGCGGCAACGACGCGGCCACCGACGAAGCCCTGGAACGCTGGCCGGAAATCATGGAGTTCCTCGGCCAGGACGTTGCCAAGGCCGCAGATCTCCCTCACAGCCAGGCGGCGCTGCAGCGCCTGGTGGAACAAGAGAGTTAAGCCATGAATCAGTCCAAGCGCATTGATCCCCTGCTCAAGCGGGCCCAGGAACACGAGGACGCGGTTGCCCGCGACCTGGCCGAACGCCAGCGCGTGCTCGATACCCATCTATCGCGACTGGACGAACTGCGCCGCTACGCCGAGGAGTACGCCAACGCTCAGATGGCCGCCACCAGCCCGGCGCAGCTGCTGAACCGACGCGCTTTCCTCGACCGGTTGGACAGTGCCGTTGAACAGCAGCAGGCCACGGTCAATGGCAACCGCGAAAAGGTGGAAGCCGAGCGCGCCCGGCTGATCCTGGCCAGCCGTGACAAGGCCGTGCTGGAACAGCTTGCCGCCAGCTACCGGGCGCAGGAAAAAGTGGTGACCGACCGCCGCGACCAGCGCGAGATGGACGATATCGGTGCGCGCCGCGCGCGCCTGGTCCAGGCCGAAGACCAGGACGGCACCGAGCAGGGAGGTCGCTCGTGATGCCCTCCCCACTCGCCGGCAGTGCCAACCCTGTCACGCCGGCCACCAGCAACAGTGCGGCGCGCGGCCCGCGCAGCGAAGGCGGAAAGGACTTCAGCCAGCTGCTGCAGGACGGCGCGCCCTCTGCACCCGCCCCTGCCGGCAGCGCCACCACGCCGTCGCCATCCACGTCGAGCCAGCCGTCGACCACAGACAGCAGTGGCCAGGCACCAGGCGAACGCAGCGACGCCGAAGCGGTAACCGCTGAAGCGCCGCCGCTGCCGCCCGTTGCCGTGACCCCGGCTGCACCCGCTACCGACAAGGACAAGCCCGCCGCGACCGAAGACGCCCCTTGGCCGCCGCTCGGTCTGGCCGGCCTGGTGCTGGCGATGCCGACGCCCGTGGATGCGGCCGCTGCCCTGCCGACCACCGCTGCACCGTCGCAGGCCAGCGACGGCAGCGCACTGCCCGTTGCCCCTGCCGCGAACCCGGCACTGCCTGCAACCGCGCCAGCAGCGGCCACCGCAGCCGCAGCGACGGCCGACGGCAAACCGGCGGCGACCAGCGCGGACGATGCCAGCGCGCTGCCACTGCCGGAGATGATCCTGCCCGGCAAGCGCAGCGAGCGCGGCGAAGGCAGCGACGTGGCTGTCCTCGGCGACCGCGCCAGTGCACCACTGCTGCATGCACCGGCGGGGGCCGCCGTACAGGACCTGAAGGCGGCGCTCGCCACCGGCAACGCGATCTTCAATGGCGAACCCACACCGAAGCCCGTGCTGGGTGACGACGGCTTCGACCAGGCCATCGGCGCACGCCTGGGCTGGCTGGCCGACCAGAAAATCGGCCACGCCCACATCCGCCTGAGCCCGGACGACATGGGCCCGGTGGATGTTCGCCTGCAGTTGAACGGCGACAAGGTGCATGCCAGCTTCAGCAGCCCGCACGTGGACGTGCGACAGGCTCTGGAAAGCAGCCTGCCGCGCCTGCGCGAGCTGCTGGGCGAACAGGGCTTCCAGCTGGCACACGCTGATGTTGGCCACCAGGCCCCGGGGGGCGACGGCAATGCGTCGGGAGCATCTGGCAACGGTGGGACCGCCGGTGACGGAGAACCGTCGCCGGGCGACACCAACGTGTCGTCCGCACAGCTGATCCGCCAGCGCGGGTTGCTGGACGCCTACGCCTGACAGGCGTGCCAACCAAGGTTGGCACCCACCAGAGCGGGGCGGTTGGCACCCACCAGGGCGATGCGGTTGGCACCGGCCAGTATCGCGTTGGTGGGTGCGGAGCTTGCTCCGCACGGCCCCACCGCCCCCCGACGGAATTCCGTCGCACCCCTCTGCCCCGCCTTCGGCACACCCCTTGCATATCCCGGTGAAGCAACCCTCAGGAGCTTCACCCCGTGGCCGCAGCCGCTGACAAAACCAAGAAGACCGCCGAGAAGGACAAGGCCGCCAAGCCGCGCAGTCCGATCCTGATCACCGCGCTGGTGGCCGTACTGGCCGCCGCTGCCGCCGGTGGCGGCGTCTGGTTCTTCACCCAGTCCAAGCACGAAGACAAGGCCGCGCAGGCCCCGAAGAAGACCACGACCCCGGCACCGGCCCAGTATTTCGCGCTGGACCCGGCCTTCGTGGTCAACCTCAACGGCCCGGTCGACGGCCCGCGCTACCTGCAGCTGGAAGTGCAGCTGATGACCCGCGACCCGGCTGCGCTGGAAGCGATCAAGACCCATGCACCCGCCATCCGCGCACGCCTGCTGATGCTGTTCTCGCAGGTCAGCCCGGACCAGATCGCCGATGTCGCCGGCAAGCAGAAGCTGCAGGCTGCGTCGCTGGCCGAAGTGCAGAAAGTGCTCAAGGCCGAGACCGGCAGCAATGGTGCCGACGACCTGCTGTTCACCAGCTTCGTGACCCAGTAAGGGCCCACCGATGAATGATCTGTTGTCCCAGGACGAGATCGATGCCCTGCTCCACGGCGTGGACAGTGGCGCGGTCGAAACCGATCCGGAACCGCCGTCAGGCGAAGCGCGCTCGTACGACTTCGCCAGCCAGGACCGCATCATCCGCGGTCGCATGCCGACCCTGGAAATGGTCCACGAGCGTTTCGCGCGCCTGTGGCGGATCGGCCTGTTCAACCTGATCCGCCGCTCGGCCGAGCTGTCGGTGCGCGGCATCGAGCTGATCAAGTTCAACGACTACATGCACTCGCTGTATGTGCCGACCAACCTGAACCTGATCCGCTTCAAACCGCTGCGCGGTACCGGCCTGATCGTGTTCGAGCCGACCCTGGTGTTCGCCATCGTCGACAACTTCTTCGGTGGCGACGGGCGCTACCCCACCCGCATCGAAGGCCGCGAGTTCACCGCCACCGAAATGCGGGTGATCCACCTGCTGCTGAAGCAGACCTTCGCCGACCTGCGCGAGGCCTGGGCACCGGTGATGGACGTCGACTTCGAGTACATCAACTCGGAGATCAACCCGCACTTCGCCAACATCGTGACGCCACGCGAATACGTCGTGGTGTGCCGCCTGCACGTCGAACTCGATGGCGGCGGTGGCGACATCCACGTCACCCTGCCGTATTCGATGCTGGAGCCGATCCGCGAGCTGCTCGACGCAGGCATCCAGAGCGACCGCAACGACCGCGACGAGAGCTGGGGCAAGACCCTGCGTGAACAGCTCAACATCGCCGAAGTCACCCTGTCCAGCGTACTGGCCAGCAAGCGCATGACCCTGCGTGACCTGACCCAGCTGAAGGTCGGCGACATCCTGCCGATCGAGCTGAGCCCGCAGGTGCCGGTGTGCGTGGAGAACATCCCGGTGTTCACCGGCGAGTTCGGCATCGCCAACGGCATGAACGCCGTGAAGATCACCGCTACCCATCCGCCGGGCACCCGCCCGCGCGTACCCGTCATCCAGGAAGACCCGCAATGAACGATATCGACGCCCTCGAACCCACTCCGGCCCAGTTCAGCAGCCTGCAGGCCGATGAGGCGAACGGCCCGGACCTGAACCTGGACGTGATCCTCGACGTACCGGTGACGCTGTCGCTGGAAGTCGGTCGCGCGCGCCTGCCGATCCGCAACCTGCTGCAGCTCAACCAGGGTTCGGTGGTGGAACTGGAACGTGGTGCCGGCGAGTCGCTGGATGTGTTCGTCAACGGCACCCTGATCGCCCATGGCGAAGTGGTGGTGATCAATGACCGCTTCGGCGTGCGCCTGACCGATGTGGTCAGCCCGAGCGAGCGGATCCGGAGACTGCGTTGAGCCTGCTGGCCTCCACCCTGCTGGCGGTCGGCAAGACCGCCGCTCCGGCCGGACCGCAGATCGGCCAGCACGCAGCCGCCGCACCGAGCCTGTTCGGCGCGGTGCTGGCGCTGCTGGCAGTGCTGGCGCTGGTCATCGGCCTCGGCTGGCTGCTCAAGCGCCTGCCCGGCAGTGGTTTCCGCCCGGCCGAAGGCATGAAGGTGGTGGCCAGCCTGAGTGTCGGTGCCAAGGAGCGCGTGGTGGTGGTCGAGGTCAACGGCCAGCAGCTGCTGCTGGGCGTCACCGCCGGCGGCATCAACACCCTGCACACCCTGCCCGAACCGCTGCCGCCGCCCGCGCCCGTGCGCGTGCCGGACTTCAAGAATCTTCCGAGTTTCGCCCAGCTGCTGCAGCAGCGGCTGCGCAAGGACCCCTGACATGCGTGTCACCCGTACCCGTCTTGCCACCCTGATGCCGTGGCTGCTGATGCTCGCCCTGTGCCTGTTGCCGGCACTGGCCTTCGCTGCACCCGGCGCACCGACCACGCCACTGCCGGACATCAACGTCGGCAAGATCGGTGGTGCGCCGGTCAGCCTGCCGCTGCAGACCCTGCTGCTGATGACGGCGATCACCCTGATCCCGTCGATGTTGCTGGTGCTGACCTCGTTCACCCGCATCATCATCGTGCTGGGCCTGCTGCGCCAGGCGCTGGGTACTGGGCAGACGCCGTCCAACCAGGTGCTGCTGGGCCTGGCCCTGTTCCTCACCGCGATGGTGATGATGCCGACCTGGGACAAGGCCTGGAGCACCGGCATGGCGCCGTACCTCAACGGCGAGATCGACTTCCAGACCGCCTGGACGCTGACCACCACGCCGTTGCGCGGCTTCATGCTGGCGCAGATCCGGGAGACCGACCTGATGACCTTCGCCGGCATCGCCGGGCACGGCACCTACGCCAGCCCCGACGCGATCCCGTTCCCGGTACTGGTCGCATCGTTCGTCACCAGCGAACTGAAGACCGCCTTCGAAATCGGCTTCCTGATCTTCATCCCGTTCGTGATCATCGACCTGGTCGTGGCCAGCGTGCTGATGTCGATGGGCATGATGATGCTGTCGCCGATGCTGGTGTCGGCACCGTTCAAGATCCTGCTGTTCGTGCTGGTGGATGGCTGGGTGCTGACCGTGGGTACGTTGGCGGCGAGCTTCAATCCGGCGTGATTGAGAGGTAGTCGGGCATGGCTCGGCTCTACAGAAGCACAGTCGAGCGCGGCTCGACTCCACACAAGCAGATGGACCCCGAATGTCTCCCGAACTTGCCTTGACCGAACTGCGTGGCGGCCTGATCACCGTGTTGTGGGTGGCCGGCCCTCTGCTGCTCACCGTGCTGGTGGTGGGCGTGGTGGTGGGCGTGGTGCAGGCCGCGACCCAGCTCAACGAACCGACCATCGCCTTCGTTGCCAAGGCGGCGGCACTGACCGCGGTGCTGTTCGCGCTGGGCAGCCTGCTGATCGGCCACCTGGTTGAATTCACCACGCTGCTGTTCCAGCGCATTCCACACCTGATCGGCTAGGACACGCGCCTCGATGGACGCCGCCACCCAGATGGCTGCCGACGGCCTGCAGGCCTTCGGCATGATCGGCACCGTGCTGTGGACCATGCTGCGCATCGGCGCGGTGGCCATGGCCATGCCCATGGTCGGCACCCGTGCGGTGCCGGCACGGATCCGCGTGATCCTGGCCGGTACCCTTGCCATCGCGTTGGCACCGCTGCTGCCGCCGGTTCCGGACTGGACCGGCTTCGATGCTGCCACCGTACTGACCATCGCCCGCGAGCTGGCCATCGGCGTGTCCATCGGCTTCCTGCTCCGGCTGGTGTTCGAGGCCGGCGCGATGGCCGGCGAACTGATCGCCCAGGGCACCGGCCTGGCCTTCGCGCAGATGAGCGACCCGCTTCGTGGTGGCACCTCCGGCGTGATCGGGCAGTGGTTCTACCTGCTGTTCGGCCTGCTGTTCTTCACCGCCAACGGCCATCTGGCGCTGATCTCGCTGGTGGTGGACAGCTACCGGGCGCTGCCGATCGGCGCCCCGCTGCCGGACCCGCACGCCTTCTTCAGCATCGCTCCGACCTTCCTGCTGACCGTGCTGCGCGGCGCACTGACCCTGGCCATTCCACTGACCGTGGCGATGCTGGCGGTGAACCTGGCCTTCGGCGTGCTGGCGCGTGCTGCCCCGGCACTGAATCCGATCCAGCTGGGCCTGCCGGTCTCACTGCTGCTGGGCCTGTTCCTGCTGGCCCTGCTGGCCGGGGAAATGGGTCCGCCGGTACAGCGCCTGTTCGATGCCGCCTTCCAGGCTGCGGACGCGGTCACACACTGACCCGATCATCACGTTTTACTGCTTGCCCTTCCCCCGGGTCTGCGCGCTAGAGTGAATGCGCGGCAACCGGGGGGATGCCGCACGTGGCCGCCGCCCTGCGTCGGCCTGCCTCATGCATGCCCCACCGTGGTTTCCGTCGACAGGCAGGTCCGGGAGACTGACGAATGCTGGTAGGCACGTACAACCCGTGGCTGGTGGCGATCTCGTTGCTGGTTGCCGTGATGGCGTCATACACCGCGCTGGCGATGGCCGGGCGCACGGTCACCGCACCCGGCAAGGGCGCGGCCTGGTGGTGGCGCCTCGGTGGTGGCTTCGCCATGGGCCTGGGTATCTGGTCGATGCACTTCATCGGCATGCTCGCCTTCGACCTGCCCATTCCGCTCGGCTACGACCTGCCGATCACCCTGCTCTCCCTGGCCCTGGCCATCGCCTCATCGGTGTTCGCGCTGTGGCTGGTTTCGCTGCGCACCCTGCCGCACCCACGCCTGGCCGGCGGGGCATTGCTGATGGGTACCGGCATTGCCGGCATGCACTACGTCGGCATGGCGGCGATGCGCATGCAACCCGGCATCGACTATGACCCGGGCTGGCTGCTGTTCTCGCTGATCGTGGCGGTCGCCGCCTCATGGACTGCGTTGTACGTAGCCTTCCGCCTGCGCGCGCAGCGCACCCGTGTCGGCGACCGGCTGGCAGCCGCTGGCCTGCTCGGGCTGGCCATCGTTGGCATGCACTACACCGGCATGGCCGCCGCACGCTTTCCGGAAGGCAGCATCTGCGGCGCGGCGGTCGGCGATGGCCTGCAGAACGAGTGGCTGGCGATGCTGGTAGTGGTGCTGACGGTCGCGATCCTCGCGGTGGTGCTGGTGGTGTCCTGGCTGGACCAGCGGGTGGAGGCGCAGCTGCTACGACTGCGCAATTCCATGCTGAGCACTTCGTTGACCGATGCGCAGCAGGAACTGACCCAGGCCGCACTGCATGATCCGCTCACCCGCCTGCCCAACCGCCTGCTGTTGCAGCGCCGCATCGTGCAGGCACTGGCCGAGGCCGAACAGGGCGGCAGCCGCTTCGCGGTGATGTTCATGGACCTGGACGGCTTCAAGCAGGTCAACGATGCCTATGGCCACCAGGCGGGTGACGCATTGCTGGTGGCGGTGGCCGAGCGCACCCGCCAGCTGCTGCGCCCGCATGACATGCTGGCGCGCCTGGGCGGCGATGAGTTCGTGCTGGTGGTGCGCATCGAGCACGATGAGGATCTGCCAACCCTCGCCCGGCGCATCCTGCAGGCGGTCGGCAGTGGACCGCTGCTGCCGGACAACGAACTGCAGGTAACCGCCAGCATCGGCGTGGCGATCTGCCCGGATCACGCCGCCAGCGAGCGGCAGCTGATGGCCTTTGCCGACGCGGCGATGTACCAGGCCAAGGAATCCGGGCGCAACGCCTTCGTGCTGTTCGCCGACTGGATGAATGACAGCGCCGAACAACAATTCCGGCTGCTGGCCGACCTGCGCCGGGCCATCGGCAGCGAGCAGCTGTTCCTGCACTACCAGCCCAAGATCCGCGTGGCCACGCAGAAGGTGGCCGGTGCCGAAGCATTGATCCGCTGGCACCACCCGGAGCATGGCCTGATTCCGCCCGATCGGTTCATCCGCCTGGCCGAGCGCAGCGGTGCCATCAACGATATCGGGCGCTGGGCACTGGACCAGGCCTGCCTGCAGCTGCGGCGCTGGCACGATGCCGGTCACGAAGGCTGGTCGATGTCCGTGAACCTGTCGCCGGTGCAGTTCAGTTCGCCGCACCTGCTGCAGGATGTGCGCGCGGTGATCGAACGCCACAACATCGCCCCGCGCCACCTGGTGCTGGAAATCACCGAAAGCACGGTGATGCGCGATACCGACACCAGCCTGCGCCTGCTGCAGGCGCTGTCGGCGCTGGGCGTAGGCATCTCCATCGATGACTTCGGCACCGGCTATTCCAGCCTGCTGTACCTGAAGCGGCTGCCAGCCACCGAGATCAAGATCGACCATGCGTTCGTGCGCGACCTGGAACACAGTGCAGAGGACGTGGTGATCGTCTCGGCGATCGTGGCGCTGGGCCATGCGCTGGACATGGACATCGTCGCCGAGGGCGTGGAGACCGCCGCCCAGCGCGCCTACCTGGAGCGCCTGGGCTGCGACTACCTGCAGGGCTACCTGCTGGGACGGCCGGTCGATGCGGCGCGCTTCATGCAGCTGCACGACCTGCCCCGGCCGCGGGTGGAACTGGCGCAGAGCCCGCCGCCCAGCGACAACGCGCCCCGGTAGCGCCGAGCCTGCGCTCGGCTCCCGCCGGACACGGCCCGGCGCTACCATTGGTTGGCCTTCGGTAGATCCACGCCATGCGTGGATGCGCCGTTCCACCCTCATCCAAGGAAGCGCCCGTGGCCCTACGCACCACTCTTGCTGGCCTGTTGCTGGCCCTTGCTGTCGGCCACGCCAACGCCGCTGATCTGCCGTGGTCATTGCCAGCCGATGCTTCCCCGGCCCAGGTCGACGCTGCCCTGCAGGCCCTTGGCAAGGGCATGCTGAAGTCGCCCAGCCTGACCGATGCACAGCGCGGCCACGCGTTGGTGGCGGCGGGCCAGACGGCCGAAGCGCGGCGATCGATCCAGCAGGCACGCGCATCGCTTGCAAGCGACGGTGATACCGCAGCAGTGCAACGCTGGGTACCGATGCTGCTGCTCGTCACCGCCGGCGAGCAGGACGCAGCGGAGTATGCGCGCGCCTTCCACGCCACCTTCGCCGCCCTCGACGACGTTGCCGCGGTGCAGGCCGGTGCCGCACTCTCGGTTGAGCCAGCCCCGGTGCGCGCCCAGCTGGAGCAGGCCGTCGCGGCACAGGCGGGGGCGACGACCATTGCCGAGGCTGTCGCCCTGGAACTGCTGCGCCTGCGGGCGGCACTGCGTGCGCAGACCCTGGCCGCTGCCCTGGCCCCTCCGCTGGTCGCGGCGGAAGAGCAGCGCCGCTTCGCCATCGACGACGCATTGCGCATCCCCGTTGGCGATGGCGTCGTGCTGTCGGCGCAGCTGGCCCGCCCTCGCGCCGCATCGGTGCCCCTGCCTGCGGCCATGCTGTTCACCATCTACACCGATCCACCCAAGAACCGGCAGAAGATGCTGCTGGCCGCCGCGCATGGCTACGCCGGCATCGTGGTCGATGCGCGCGGCAAGGGCCAGGGCAGCGGCACCATCGCCCCCTACGAGCATGACGGCGCGGACGCCAACGCGGCCATCGACTGGATCAGCCGCCAGCCATGGAGCGATGGCCGGGTGGCCATGTATGGCGGCAGCTACGAGGGCTTTACTGCCTGGGCGGCGGCGCGCCATCACCATCCCGCATTGAAGACCATCGTGCCCTACGTTGCCGCCATCCCCGGCCAGGGCCTGCCGATGGAGAACAACGTGTTCCTGAGTGCCAACTACGGTTGGGCGTTCTATGTGGCCAATGACCCGATGCTGGACAACGACACCTACAACCAGAACGAACGCTGGTCACAGCTGCCCCGCCGCTGGTATGCCTCCGGCCGCCCTTACCGGCAGATCGACCAGATCGACGGCACGCCCAACCCCTGGCTGCAGCGCTGGCTCGATCACCCGACGTACGATGCCTACTGGCAGTCGATGGTTCCCTATGGCGACCAGTTCGACGACATCCGCATCCCGGTGCTGACCATCACCGGGTACTACGACGACGGCCAGATCTCGGCACTGCAGTACTTCAAGGACCACCTGCGGCACCGCCCCGATGCCGACCATGCCCTGCTGATCGGCCCCTACGACCACCGCGGTGCGCAGTCGGCGCTCAAGCCGATGCAGCTACGTGGCCATGAGCTGGATCCTGTCGCGCAGTTCGACACGCCCGCACTGACCTTCCAGTGGCTGGACCATATGCTGCGCGGCGCCCCTCGCCCGGCGCTGGTGCCTGACCGCGTGAACTACCAGCTGATGGGCGCCAATCGCTGGGGGCATGCGGCAACACTGGACGCCGCCGCGGGTGCCCACCGCCGCTACCACCTGTCGGCTGCACCCGCTTCGCCCGATGGCTACCACCGCCTGCAGGAACAGCCGCCAGCGCCGGGCCAGCTGGGGCAGACCGTGAACATGGCCGACCGCAACGAAATGCGGCACGGCTACTACCCGTTCCCCATCGTCGCAGCACAGGATGAAGCCGACACCGCGCTGGCCTATGTCTCGGAACCCTTCACCGGCCCCATGGACCTGGTAGGCAGCTTCTCCGGAGACCTGAAGGTACGGATCAACAAGCGCGACTTCGATTTCACCGTCACCCTGTACGAGCTGATGGCCGATGGACACCGGATGCAGCTGTCCTATTACATGGGCCGGGCCAGCCACGTGCGTGACCCGGGTACGCGCCAGTTGCTGCAGCCCGGCCAATGGACCCACCTGCCCTTCGATCGCACGCGCATGGTCGCCCGCCGCCTGGCTGCCGGCAGCCGCCTGCTGGTGAAGGTGGATGTGCTGAAGGACGCCATGCACCAGGTCAACCACGGCAGCGGCCGCGATGTCAGCGACGAATCGGCCGCTGATGGGGGCACCCCGCTGCAGGTGGATTGGCACAGCGACAGTGTTCTGACGATTCCCCTGCGCCCCGCCAGCGACTCCCTACAGTAGATCCATACCATGCGTGGATAGGCAACGGCCCATCACGGAACACTTCTTGCACGCACCCCGGCATCCCCTGCCGCAGTGCCCGTGATGTCCGAGAACGAATCCGCCGGCGAAAAGACCGAACAACCTACCGAAAAACGCCTGCGCGACGCCCGTGAACAAGGCAACCTGCCGCGCTCGCGCGAACTTGGCACCGCCGCCGTGTTCGGTGCCGGCGTGCTGGCGGTGATGGCCATGAGCGGCTCGATCGGCCGTGGCGCCAGTGCCTGGATGAAGCACGCGCTCAGCCCGGAACAGGGCCTGCGGCAGAACCCGAAGGAACTGTTCGGCCACTTCGGCGACCTGCTGCTGCAGTTCATGCTGGTGATCGCACCGCTGGTGCTGGTCTGCCTGCTGGCCAGCTTCGTCGCCCCGTTGGTGATGGGCGGCCTGCGCTGGTCGCAGAAGGCGTTGCTGCCCGACATCAACCGCATGAACCCGATGAGCGGGCTCAAGCGCCTGTATGGCCCGGAGGCGATTGCCGAATTCACCAAATCGCTGCTGCGCGTGGCCTTCGTCGGCGTCGCCGCAGGGCTGGTGGTCTGGACCGGCTTCGACACCCTGCGCGGGCTGATCCACCACCCGCTGGAAACCGCCATCACCGATGGCCTGGGCTTCACCCTGCGCCTGCTGCTGGCCACCGCCGGCGCGATGCTGGTGCTGGCCGCCATCGATGCGCCCTACCAGCGCTGGAACTGGATGCGCAAGCTGAAGATGACCCGTGAAGAGCTGCGCCGGGAAATGAAGGAGAGCGAGGGCAGCCCCGAGGTGAAGGGCCGCATCCGCCAGCTGCAGCAGCAGATGGCCAACCGTCGGATGATGGAAGCGGTACCCACCGCCGACGTGGTGGTGGTCAACCCGACGCACTACGCGGTGGCCCTGAAGTACGAGGGTGGGACCATGAATGCTCCCACCGTGGTCGCCCTGGGCGTGGACGAAACCGCCCTGCGCATCCGTGAGGTCGCCGACGGCAACAAGGTCGCGATCGTCTCCGCCCCGCCTTTGGCACGCGCCTTGTATCGGGAAGGCCAACTCGGAAAGGAAATCCCCGTGAGACTGTATTCGGCCGTCGCCCAGGTCCTGTCCTACGTCTACCAGCTGCGCGCCTGGCGCACTGGCCCGATGCCGGACGCCCCGCACATCCAGGTGGATGAATTCGGCAAGGGGGGCCGCCCGTGAGCGCCCAGCCCTCCGCCGGCTTCAACACCCGCCGTGCCCTGGAAATGATCCGCCAGGGCCTTGGCGCGCCGCTGATCGTGCTGGCCCTGCTGGCCATGGTCGTGGTGCCGCTGGCCGCGCCGGTGCTCGATGCGCTGTTCACCTTCAACATCGCCATCTCGCTGATGGTGCTGCTGGCGGTGGTCTACGTGAAGCGCCCGCTGGACTTCACCATCTTCCCGATCGTGCTGCTGATCACCACCATGCTGCGGCTGGCGCTGAACGTGGCCTCCACCCGCGTGATCCTGCTCAACGGCCAGAACGGCCACGACGCCGCCGGCAAGGTCATCGCCGCCTTCGGCGAATTCGTGATCGGCGGCAACTATGCGGTCGGCATCGTGGTGTTCGCGATCCTGACCATCATCAACTTCGTGGTCATCACCAAGGGCGCCGGCCGCGTTTCGGAAGTGACCGCGCGCTTCATCCTCGACGCGATGCCCGGCAAGCAGATGGCGATCGACGCCGACCTCAACGCCGGTTTGCTGACGCGTGAAGAAGCCAAGCTGCGCCGCGAGGAAGTGCGCGAGGAAGCCGACTTCTACGGCGCGATGGACGGCGCCAGCAAGTTCATCCGCGGTGACGCCATCGCCGGCATCCTGATCCTGTTCATCAACATGCTCGGCGGCCTGGCCGTGGGCGTGTTGCAGCATGGCATGCCGTTCGGCGAAGCCGCTGCCACCTACACCCTGCTGTCCATCGGTGACGGCCTGGTGGCGCAGCTGCCGGCCCTGCTGGTCTCCAGCGCGGTGGCGATGCTGGTGACCCGCGCCTCGCGCTCGCAGGACATGGCCCAGGCGATGACCGGCCAGGTGTTCGGCCAGTACCGCGCGCTGGCGATCACCGCCGGCATCATCGGCGTGGTCGGCCTGGTGCCGGGCATGCCCAACGTCGCTTTCCTGACGCTGGCCGCTATCCTCGGCTTCATCGCCTGGAAGGTCTACCGCAAGGGCAAGGCCGCAGCCACCGACCCGGCAGCCGCCGGCAATGACGCGGCCGCACTCAACGCACTCGGCCGCCCGGCGGCACCTGCGCCGACCGCCGAACTGAGCTGGGACGAGCTGCGCCCGGTCGATCCGCTGGGCCTTGAGGTCGGCTACCGGCTGATCCCGCTGGTGGACAGCAACCAGGGCGGCGAACTGATGGCGCGCATCAAGGGCGTGCGCCGCAAGCTGACCCAGGACGTCGGCTTCCTGATTCCCTCGGTGCACATCCGCGACAACCTGGAACTGCCGGCCAACGGCTACCGCGTGCTGGTGCATGGCGTGCCAGTGGCCACCGCCGAGATCCACCCGGACCGCGAACTGGCGCTGGACCCGGGCAGCGCGCTGGGCACCCTGGAGGGCATTGCCGGCAAGGATCCCGCGTTCGGCCTGGATGCCACCTGGATCCAGCCGCACCAGCGTGCCCAGGCTGAAACGCTGGGCTACACCGTGGTCGACCCGGCCACCGTGGTGGCCACCCACCTCTCGCACCTGATCCGCGAACATGCGCCGGAACTGCTCGGCCACGAGGAAGTGCAGCACCTGCTGGCCAACCTGGCCAAGAGCGCGCCCAAGCTCGTCGAAGATCTGACGCCGAAGGCGCTGCCGCTGTCGGCAGTGGTGCGCGTGCTGCAGAACCTGCTGGTCGAGCGCATCCCGATCCGACAGCTGCGCAAGATCGCCGAAGCGCTGGTCGAACACGCGCCCAGCAGCCAGGACCCGGCGGTGCTGACCGCTGCCGTGCGCACCGCGCTGGGCCGCTTCATCGTGCAGGAGATCGCCGGAATGTCGGCGGAGCTGCCGGTGTTCACCCTCAACCCGCAATTGGAACGTGTCTTGCAGGAGTCCACGCAGGGCAACGGCGCCGCGCTGGAACCCGGACTCGCAGAGCGACTGCACCAGAGCCTGGCCGAATGTGTCAGCAAGCAGGAAGCGCGAAACGAGCCGGCGGTCGTGCTGGTACCGGGCCCGGTGCGCGCCGCGCTGGCGCGCCTGGTCCGCCACAGCGTTCCGTCGTTGTCGGTCCTGGCCTACAGCGAGGTGCCGGAGGACAAGCGCCTGAAGCTGGTCGGAACGATCAGCTGACGCCGCCCACCGATGCGCCAGAAAACAGACACCACCTTCGAACCAACGCAACAGACAGATACCAAGGGGAACCCGCACCGTGCAGACCACCGACCACCCGAGTTCTCCGACCGCCACCCCGCCGTCTTCGTCCCGTGACCACAGCATGAAAATCAAACGATTCGTCGCCGCCGACATGCGCTCGGCCATGAACCTGGTGCGCAAGGAACATGGTCCTGACGCCGTGATCCTGTCCAACCGCCGGATCGAGGAAGGCGTCGAGATCGTCGCCGCGGCCAACTACGACGAGAGCGCCGTGCAGCGTGCACTGGAAGCCTCGCGCCGTGATGTCGCACCGCCGCCGGCTCCCAAGCCGCGCACCGCTGCTGACGCGGTGATCGCCGCGGTCACCCGCCGCCGCAGCGCTGCCCCGGCGCCGGAGCCGGTGGCCGCCACCACCTCGGCCGTGGCCGCCCTCGCCCGTGCGGCCGTGGGTGCCACCGGCCGCACCTTGGACAGCGCCGACGAGATCGTGCCGACCCGCGGCAGCACCGGCTTCGCAGCCACCCTGGCGCGCGCCGCCGTCAACGAACCGGCGCTGCCCGAACAGATCTTCGCCCCGTTCGCCGAGGCCATCGTCGCACCGGGCCCGGCCGTCACCGCGCCGGCCAACCGCGCCCGCTTCCAGCTCGACCCGCCGCACGACACGCATCACGAAAGCGTGCCCCCCGCCGTGCAGCCGCCGCCGCTGCCGGGCGCTGCCATGGCCGATGTCCAGCCTGACATCGCCGCCAGCGAAACGGCAGCGCTCGAAGCCGCCGGCGAAGCCAGCCCGGCCCCCATGCTGGCCCCGGCACCGACGCTGACCGTGGTTGCCCAGGACGACGCCGAGATCCGCCAGCTGCGCCAGGAAGTGGCCGGCATGCGCCAGGTGATCGAGCGCGAGATGAACCGCTTCACCGACGAGCGCCTGCGTGGCAGCCCGGTGCGCGCCACCGCGCTGGACCTGATGGACGAGTACGGTTTCGACGCCGGGCTGGCCCGCGACGTGGCCATGCAGATCCCGCTGGAGACCGAAGCCCATCGTGGCCGCGGCCTGATGCTGGGGCTGATCTCGCGCAAGCTGCCGATCGCCCCGGTCGACCCGCTGGAAGAAGGCGGCGTGATCGCCCTGGTCGGCCCGACCGGCGCCGGCAAGACCACCACCATCGCCAAGCTGGCCTCGCGCTTCGCCGAGAAGCATGCGCCGCGCGATGTGGCCCTGGTGACCACCGACACCACCCGCATCGGCGCCCGCGAGCAGCTGTACGGCTACGGCCGCCAGCTCGGCATCGCGGTGCACGAGGCCAACAGCGGCACCGACCTGGACCAGCTGCTGGAACGCCTGAAGGACTACAAGCTGGTGCTGATCGACACCGCCGGCCTGGGCCCGCGCGACCGCGCGCTGGCCGCGCAGCTGCAGTGGCTGCGCGCCGCCCGCCAGGTACGCACCCTGCTGGTGCTGCCGGCCAACACCAGCTTCGGCGACATGGACGAGGTGGTCCGCCGCTTCGGCGCCGCCAACCTGCAGGGCCTGGTGCTGAGCAAGCTGGACGAGACCGGCCGCTTCGGCAACGCCCTGTCAGTGGCCGTGGACCACGCCCTCCCGATCAACTGGGTGACCGATGGCCAGGACGTTCCGGAGGACCTGCACCGGGCCAGTGCGGCCAATCTCGTACTTCGCCTTGAAGATTTGCGCCGCGCGGCCGATATGCCCTGCAACCCGGAGTTGAACCATGCCGTCGCGTGAGTACGCCAAGCTGACCAAGACCTTCCCGCTGTCGGCCACCCGCAGCGAGCCGCTCGGCCCTGTGCGCACCATTGCCGTCACTGGCGGCAAGGGCGGCGTGGGCAAGACGAATGTGTCCGCCAACCTGGCGGTGGCACTGGCCGGGATGGGCAAGCGCACGCTGCTGCTGGACGCCGACCTGGGCCTGGCCAACATCGACGTGATCCTGGGGCTGAACCCGACCTTCACGCTGGCCGACCTGGTCGCCGGCCGCTGCTCGCTGGACGACGTCATCGTCGAAGGCCCGAACGGCGTGCTGGTGGTGCCGGCCGCGTCCGGCCGCCGGCACATGGCCGAGCTGGCCCCGGCCGAGCACGTCGGCCTGGTCAACGTGTTCTCCGAGCTGGAACGCGAACTGGACATCATGGTGGTGGACACCGCCGCAGGCATCACCGACGGCGTGCTGACCTTCTGCCAGGCCGCGCAGGACACCGTGGTGGTGGTCTGTGACGAGCCGGCCTCGATCACCGACGCCTACGCGCTGATCAAGGTGCTGTCGCGCGAACGCGGCGTGGACCGCATCCAGGTAGTGGCCAACATGGTGCGCGACCCCAACGAGGGCCGCGTGCTGTACGAAAAGCTGACCCGCGTGTGCGAGAAGTTCCTCGCCGATGTCTCGCTGAACTACCTGGGCTGCGTGCCGCAGGACGACTGGCTGCGCCTGTCGGTGCAGCGCCAGCAGCCGGTGGTGAAGGCCTACCCGTCCAGCCCGGCCGCGCTGGCGATCACCGAGATCGCGCGTCGCACCGCACGCTGGCAGGCGCCGACCGAACCGCGTGGCGGCGTCGAGTTCTTCCTCGAGCGCATCCTCAAGCAGCGCGGGGTGGCCGCATGAAAGGCGCAGCCCAGTACAGGGAAGTCCAGCGCTCGGCGGCCAACGAGGTCATCGCCCAGCATTCGGACCTGGTGCGGCGCATCGCCCACCACCTGGCCGCCCGGTTGCCGGCCAGCGTTGAAGTGGACGACCTGATCCAGGCCGGCATGATGGGCCTGATCGAAGCGTCGCGCAGCTACGACGCCGACCAGGGCGCCTCGTTCGAGACCTATGCCTCGATCCGCATCCGCGGTTCGATGATCGACGAGATCCGCCGTGGCGACTGGGTGCCGCGCTCGGTGCACCGCCGTGCACGCGATGCCGCCGCCACCATCCGCCGCCTGGAACAGAGCAGCGGCCGCGCCGCCAGCGCCACCGAAGTGGCCGCAGCGATGGAGATGCCGCTGCCCGAATACCTGCGGTTGATGGAAGACGCCGCCCGTGGCCAGGTGCTGAGCCTGGAGTCGCGCATCGAGGACCAGGGCGAGCTGGACACCGTCGCCCAGGGCGGCCCGACCCCGCAGCAGGTACTGGAGCGTGGTGAGTTCGGCCGCGAGCTGGGCAAGGCCATCGGCCACCTGCCCGAGCGCGAACAGCTGGTGCTCTCGCTCTACTACGAGCAGGAACTGAACCTGAAGGAGATCGGCGCGGTGCTCGGCGTGAGCGAGTCGCGGGTCTGCCAGATCCACGGCCAGGCGGTGCTGCGCCTGCGTGGCCGGCTCAAGATTTTCGAGGCGGCGGACGCCGGCCTGGAAGAATGAACATGCCCGAGGCGGCTGCCCCCGGCCGCCCGGAATGAACAACAAAGGAACTCTGCTTTGAACAAGAACATGCGCATCCTGATCGTCGATGACTTCTCGACCATGCGTCGGATCGTCAAGAACCTGCTGGGCGATCTGGGCTTCACCAATACCGCCGAAGCCGAGGACGGGCATGCCGCGCTGTCGCTGCTGCAGAGCCAGCCGTTCGATTTCGTGGTCACCGACTGGAACATGCCGGTGATGACCGGCATCGAGCTGCTGAAGGCGATCCGTGCCGATGCCAAGCTGAAGACCCTGCCAGTGCTGATGGTCACCGCCGAAGCCAAGCGCGAACAGATCATCGAAGCCGCCCAGAACGGCGTGAACGGCTACATCATCAAGCCGTTCACTGCGCAGACGCTGGAAGAGAAGCTCGGCAAGATCTTCGAACGCCTGGCGGCCAGCGCCTGATGGATACCACGGTCGACAAGAGCGCCCTCTCCCTGCGCCTGCAGGAAGCCCTGGACGCACTCGAGTCCGGTGACGAGGCCGCCTGGCGGCAGCGCATCGACGGACTGGTCGCGCTGCGTACGCAGCCGATGATGAGCGGCCTCTCGCGGCTGGCCCGCGAGCTGGGGCAGGCACTGGGTGAGCTGCCGACCGTGCCCAGCGAGGCCGGTGAGCTGGACGACGCCTGCGCACGCCTGGACCACGTGGTGGCAATGACCGAACAGGCCACGCACCGCACCCTGGACCTGGCCGAGGAATGCCGCAGCCTGACCGAACAGCTGCGTGCTGAAGGCCTGCAGCCGGGCCAGGACGCGCAGCTCGAGCGCATCCGCCACAACCTGACCGAGATCGCCCTGACCCAGAGCTACCAGGACCTGACCGGGCAGATCATCCGTCGCGTGGTCGGCATCGTCCGCCGCGTGCACGAGGGCTTCGGCGCACTCGGCCTGCCGCCGGAACAGCATCGCACCGACCCGGAACTGGCCGGGCCGGCACTGAAGGGACTGGACCGCCACGCGGTCTCGCAGAACGACGCCGACGACCTGTTGTCGGATCTGGGGCTGTAAGCATGAGCGCGGTATCCGACGACATCACTGCCGATTTCATCATCGAGGCACAGGAAATCCTGGATCGCCTGGGCGAACAGCTGGTGTCGCTGGAGCAGGCACCGCAGGACACCGAGCAGCTCAACGCCGTGTTCCGTGGATACCACACGCTCAAGGGCGGTGCCGGCTTCCTTGGCGTTACCGCGATGGTCGAACTGTGCCACGCCGCTGAAGAGGCCCTGGGCATCGCGCGTGCCGGGCAGGCGGTGCTGCAGGCCCACCACTTCGACGCCGCCCAGCAATCGCTGGACTACCTGCAGTCGATGCTGGACGCCGTGTCCTCCGGCACCGAGCCAGGCTATGCGCCGCCGGACCTGATCGCGCAGTTCGACATGAACGGTGGCACTGCCGCGCCGGTCGCTGCGGCCGCCCCTGCGGCAGCTGGCAGCGACCTGATCACCGACGACGAATTCGAGGCCCTGCTCGACCAGCTGCATGGCGGCAACGCACCGACCGCGGTCGCGCCGGCCAGGAAGGCCGACGACGGCCTGATCAGCGAAGACGAGTTCGAAGCGCTGCTGGACCAGCTGCACGGCGGCGCTGCGCCAGGCGCGAAGCCTGCTGCCACCGTCGCGGCGGCACCTGCCGCTGCACCGCGCCCAGCGCCCGTACCGGCGCCCGCCGCCAAGCCGGCGCCCAAGCCGATGGCCGAGGCCGAGCACACCGTGCGCGTGGACACCAAGCGCCTGGATGCGATCGTCAACCTGATCGGCGAACTGGTGCTTTCCCGCAACCGCCTGAAGACCCTGCGTGCACGCCTGCGCGACGAGGAGCTGGACCGCGCCGTATCGACGCTGGACATCGCCACTGCCCGCCTGCAGTCGGCGGTGATGCGTACCCGCATGCAGCCGGTGGGCAAGGTGTTCTCGCGCTTCCCCAAGGTCGCCCGCGACGTCGCCCGCTCGCTGAAGAAGGAAGTGGACCTGGAGCTGGTCGGCGCCGAAACCGAACTCGACCGCAACCTGGTCGAAGCACTGGCCGATCCGCTGGTGCACCTGGTCCGCAACGCCATCGACCATGGCGTGGAAATGCCCGACCTGCGCGAAGCACAAGGCAAGCCGCGGATGGGCCATGTACGCCTGTCGGCGCAGCAGGAAGGCGACTACGTCAGCATCGAGGTGCAGGACGATGGCGCCGGCATCGACCCGGAGAAGCTGCGCGCGAAGGCGCGTGAGAAAGGCCTGATCGATCCGGAAGCCGCCGCCCGCCTGAGCAGCGAGGAATGCCTGCACCTGGTGTTCCTGCCCGGCTTCTCGACCAAGCAGCAGGTCACCGACATCTCCGGCCGTGGCGTCGGCATGGACGTGGTGCAGTCGCGCATCCGCGAACTGAGCGGCCAGATCCAGATCCAGTCGGAACTGGGTCGTGGCAGCCGCTTCCTGATCCGCGTGCCGCTCACCCTCGCGATCCTGCCGACCCTGCTGGTGCAGGCCGGCGAGGACGTCTACGCGCTACCGCTGGCACGCGTGATGGAAGTGCTGCACGCGCCGCGCACCTCGCTGGGCTGGTTCGATGGCCGCGCCGTGCTTGATCGCCGCTCGCACACCCTGCCGCTGGTCGACCTGCGCCAGTGGCTGGATGTGACGCCGGCCGCGTCAACCCTGCTGACCATCGTGGTGCTGCAGGCCGGCGAAGCGCGCTTCGGCCTGGTCGTGGACCAGGTGCGCGGGCGCGAGGAAGTGGTCATCAAGCCACTGCCAAAAGCCCTGCGCGGCCTGCGCGGTTATGCCGGTGCAACGTTGATCGGCGATGGTCGCATGGCACTGATCCTGGACGTGGACGGCATACGCTGAACGCCGCCGGGCATGGCCCGGCGACCCGAAAACTGTGACTACCGTCTGTACGCATTCTCCCGGTGTCTCAAGTCCCATTCATACAAGCCGATACCGGAACCATGGATAGACTCAGCCTCATTGGACTCTTTCTCGCCCTGGCCTCGCTGGTCGGTGGCAGCATCCTCAAGGGCGCTGGCCTGGCGTCGTTGTGGTCGCCTGCGGCGTTCGTGATCGTCATCGTCGGTACCGTTGCCGCGATCCTGCTTCACACCTCGCCGGCGGTGTTCAAGCATGCGTTCAAGATCGTGCGCTGGGTCGTGCGCCCGCCGCACAGCGATCGCCGCGAACTGATCCAGCAGATCGTCGAGTGGAGCAACATCGCCCGCCGCCAGGGCCTGCTGGGCCTGGAATCGCAGGTGGAAGCGCAGCAGGACCCGTTCCTGCGCAAGGGCCTGCAGCTGCTGGTGGACGGCGTTGAACCCGAATCGATGCGTCACATGCTGGAGATCGAACTGGGCAGCCAGGAGCACCAGGACCAGGCCGGCGCCAAGGTCTTCGAAGCGATGGGCATCTACGCGCCCACGCTCGGCATCATCGGTGCCGTTCTCGGCCTGATCGCGGTGATGAAGAACCTGGCCGACCCGAGCAAACTCGGCCACGGCATCGCCGCCGCGTTCACCGCCACCATCTACGGCATCGCCTCGGCCAACCTGCTGTTCCTGCCGATCGCCGCCAAGCTCAAGAGCGTGATCTCGCACAACACCCGCGACCGCGAAATGGTCATTGAAGGCCTGATTTCGATCGCCCAGGGCGAGAACCCGCGCAACATCGAAACCAACCTCTCCGGCTTCCTGCACTGACATGGCCCGCCGCAAGCACCACGAAGAGCACGCCAACCATGAAGCATGGGCGATCCCCTATGCCGACCTGATGACGTTGCTGCTCGCCTTCTTCGTGGTCATGTACGCGATCTCCTCGGTCAACGAGGGCAAGTACCGGATCATGGCCGACGCGCTCACCGATGCCTTCGGCGGCGCACCGCGCACCATCAATCCGGTGCAGGTGGGTAACAAGCAGGTGCAGGGTGGCGGCTGGGACAGCCCCTCGGTGATCAAGTCCGGCACCAAGATCGGCCCCTCCGCGCCCGCGCCGTCGCACGACCCGACCCTGCTGCCGTCGATGGCCTCGCAGATGCGCATGCCGGTCTCCGTGCACAACCAGGAACAGATCGCCCGTGCCGAGCGCCAGCTCAACAGCATCGCCGACCGCCTCACCGCCGCGCTGGCACCGCTGATCGACCGCGGCATGATCAGCGTGCGCCGCACCGAGTTGTGGATCGAAGTGGAGATCAACAGCGACATCCTGTTCCCCACCGGCTCGGCCGCGCTGGACGTGCATGCACGGCAGACGCTGGCCAGCCTGGCCGAGGTGCTGCGCGACGTGCCCAACAGCGTGCGCGTGGAAGGCCATACCGACAACGTGCCGATCGCCACCGCCACCTTCCCTTCGAACTGGGAACTGTCGGCCGGACGCGCCGCCAGCGTGGTGCACCTGTTCGCCGACCAGGGCGTGCAGCCATCACGGCTGGCGATGGTTGGCTATGGCCAGTTCCGTCCGCGCGAAGAGAACGACAGCGCGCAGGGGCGCAACCGCAACCGCCGGGTGATGGTCATCATTCTGGCCGACACCTCGCATTCGGTGGATCCGCTTGGCCAGCGCCTCAATGCGGCCACCGGCGCCGTCGACGACAACACCACCGAACAAGCCGCCGCAACTCCGGCTACCGCCCCCACCTCCCCCATCGCACCGGTGAAGTTGCCGCCGGTGCCGGCTGGCAGCCGCGTCGGCGCCGCCGTTCCCCCGGCAATGAAGGAGTAAACCGATGCGCATCTGGGCAGTCGCCAACCAGAAGGGCGGAGTCGGCAAGACCACCACCACCCTCGCCCTCGGCCGCGGCCTGGCCGCGCTTGGCCATCGCGTGCTGCTGATCGACCTCGATCCGCATGCCTCGCTCAGCCGCGCCTTCGGCGTGCCGGTGGATCCGCCGCCGGCGGGCGTGCTGGAACTGTTCGGCGCCCCGCCGGCCGATCTTTCCAGCCTGTGCCATGCCAGCAGCATCCACGGCCTGGACTACGTCTGCGCGCAGTCGGCGCTGGCCACGCTGGAGCGCCGCAGCGCCAACCAGCCCGGCCTCGGCCTGGCCCTGCAGAACGCACTGGCGCGTCACCAGGGCCAGCACGACTACATCCTGCTGGACTGTGCCCCCACCCTTGGCCTGTTGATGATCAACGCACTGGCCGCTGCCGACCGCCTGATCATTCCCACCCAGGCCGAGCCGCTGGCCCTGCATGGCCTGGACGGCATGGTCCGCACCGGCGAGATGGTCGAGCGCTCGCGCCGCCGCCCGCTGCCGATCTCGATCCTGCCGACCCTGTTCGACCGCCGCACCCGCGCCGGCAACGAGTCGCTGCGCACGATGCAGGATCGCCATGGCACCCGCGTGTGGGAAGACGCCATCCCGATCGACACCCGCATCAGCAATGCCGCAGGCCTGACCCTGCCCAGCGTTGGTGAGGACTACCCGGGCCGCGGCCTGGCCGCCTATCGCCGCGCACTGAACTGGATCCTCGTTGAGGATGCCCGTGCCCTGGAGCAGGCCGCATGAACAGCACCGGCGTACTGGACGACTACCTGGACGAACTGCTGGGCGAAGCGATCGCCCCGGCGGCCGTCGTGCTGCCAACGCCGGACAGCGCCGCCCCGGCTCCGGACAGCACATCGGAACCGGAACGCGAGCCGACCTGGGATGACCTGCCGGCCGAGGTGATCTACGAAACCGACACCGTTGCCGCGGGGCCTGCCGTGGACAACGCCGCGCTCGAAGCCGCCTTCGAGGCGGCCACAACGGCCGAGCGCGAACCCACCTGGGACGATCTGCCCGCCGAAGTGATCTATGAGACGGGCACTGTTGCCGCTGCCCCGGCACAGGACGAGGCAGCACTGGAAGCCGCCTTCGAGGCCGCCGCAATGCCGGTCGCCGCTCCCGAGCGCGAACCGACCTGGGATGACCTGCCTGACGAGGTGATCCACGAGACGACCCCGGCCCAGGCCGGCCCGGAGCCCACCTGGGACGACCTGCCCGACGAAGTGATCTACGAGACCGACGCGGCCGACAGCCATCAGCTCGCCCACACTGACAGCCCCGGTCTGCAGGCTGCGTTCGAAGCCGCTGCGGGTGGCGAGGATGTCCCCACGCCGCCACCGGCCGTGGTTCCGCCCCCGGCACCGCGCGCTGCACCCGCGCCCGCCCCGGTCGCGCGTGCTGCCGCCGCGCCGCCGCCCCGCGTTGCCCTGGATGCCCCGGCCACCAACCGTCCCGGTACCTGGCAGGAGCTGCAGGCGCAGGCGCACCAGCCCGCCAGCAGCCCGCACCCGCAGAACCGCCGCGCCGGCGAGCGCACCTCGCGCTGGCTGCGCCTGCGCTGCGGGACCCAGGCCTATGCGCTGGAACTGCTGAAAGTGCAGGAAGTGGTGTTGCCGGTGCCACTGCTGCCGTTGCGTGGCACGGCACCGGCGATGCTCGGGATCATGAACCTGCGTGGCCAGGTGGTGCCGGTGATGGACCTCGGCCTGCACCTCGGCGCCGCAGCGGCAGAAGACGATGCCCAGACCCGCATCGTGGTGCTGGAAGAGGACGGCGAGACCATCGGCCTGCGCGTGTCGGCAGTGGAAGATGTCGCCAACCTCACCGATTCACAGATCGAACCCCCGGATACCGCCCGCATCTGCCAGATCTCCAATGATCTGTTCCGCGGCGTCGCCCGGGTCAGCCAGCGCCCGATGATCCTGCTGGACGCCACACGGCTGCTGAGTTGATCTGGAAAAAAGGGGACGGAGGGGATTAAGTCGCAAGTGGCTCGGCGCTTTGCGCCGAAGCGGTGCCTGTCGGGGACGCAAGGAGTTGATCCGTTGGATCAACACCTTGCGTCCCCACTGCGCGGTCGCCGTTGCCGAGGGGGCTGCAGTAGAGCCAGGTCGCTTGCGACTTGATCCCCGCCGTCCCCTTTTCAGCTGCGACCGCATCGACGCACCGCGTCGATTCCTCTAAAGAACCCCGCCGGGGTGCCGTTATGGATCACGGAACCGTTTGTCCGGAGCAACGATGAGCACTGTCGAACTGGGTGAGGATCTCGGCATCGAGAGCAGCACCGAGCTCAAGAACCGCCTCGCCCCGCTGGTGGCGCAGGCAGGCGAGCTGACCCTGGATGCAAGCCAGGTCGCCCGCATCCACACGGCCGCCGTGCAGGTGCTGTGTGCATTCGTGCAGGCCCGCCGCGATGCAGGCCTGGGCACCGGCTTCCACGGTTGCACCGCAACCTTCCGTGACGCCGCACGCCTGCTGGGCGTCACCCAGGCCCTGGGCCTGGACGTAACCCATGACAACCTGAAATCTGTGGAGAACGCTGCATGAGCGCACGTATCTTGGTGGTGGACGATTCGGCGTCGATGCGCCAGATGGTTTCCTTCGCCCTCACCTCGGCCGGTTTTGCCGTCGAAGAAGCCGAAGACGGCGCGGTCGCGCTGGGTCGCGCCAAGGGCCAGCGCTTCAACGCGGTGGTCACCGACGTCAACATGCCGAACATGGACGGCATCGCGCTGATCCGCGAACTGCGCCAGCTGCCGGACTACAAGTTCACCCCGCTGCTGATGCTGACCACCGAATCGGCCGCCGACAAGAAGTCCGAAGGCAAGGCCGCCGGTGCCACCGGTTGGCTGGTCAAGCCGTTCAATCCGGAACAGCTGGTCGCCACCGTGCAGAAAGTGCTGGGCTGATCGCCCCGCACCGCTCCCCTTCTTCGCTTCCGGACCACCACTGCCATGAGCATGGACCTGCAACGCTTCCACGCCACCTTCTTCGAGGAGAGCCGCGAAGGCCTCGACGCGATGGAGGCTGGCCTGCTGGCCCTGGAATCGGGGCAGCAGGACGCGGAGATCATCAATTCGGTGTTCCGCGCCGCCCACTCGATCAAGGGCGGCGCCGGCACCTTCGGCTTCGATGCCATCGCCGGCCTGACCCACGTGCTGGAAACGCTGCTCGATGAGCTGCGTGCCGGCAAGCGGGCCCTGGAAGGCCATGCCGTCGATGCCATGCTGTCCTCGGTGGATGTACTGCGCGCCCTGCTGCGCGAAGCCGAACATGGCCAGGCCGCAGACCCCGCTGCGGTCGCCGCAGTGAAGGCGCGCCTCGAAGCCGTTCTCTCCGGCCAGGCCGCACCAAGCGCGCCGGCCGCTACCGCAGCCAAGGTGGACGATACGCCGGAAGCCTGGCAGATCGGGTTCACTCCGGCGCCCTCGCTGTTCATGAGCGGCAACGACCCGTTGCGCATCATCCGCGAACTGGAACACCTCGGCTCGCTGCAGGTGGCCGCGCGCATGGAACGCCTGCCGGGGTTCGCCCAGCTCGACCCGCTCGAGGCCCACCTGGCGTGGGACCTGGGCCTGGTCGGCAAGGTGCCGCGCAGCAAGATCGAAGACACCTTCGCCTGGGTACTGGACGACTGCGAGCTGGACATCCGTCCGGCAGCGCCGCCGAGCCTGGCAACCCAGGCGCCCGTTGCTGCATCCCCTTCCACACCTGCTGCCGTCGTGCCGGCAGCGCCTGCTGCGCCTGCCGCCGGCGGTGCTGCCACCCAGGAAGCCGAAACGTCGATCCGCGTCAGCGTCGACAAGGTCGATGCGCTGATCAACCTCGTCGGCGAACTGGTCATCACCCAGGCCATGCTCAAGCAGGTCTCGCACGCGCTGGACCCGGTCCACGCCGAGAGCCTGTTCGCCGGCCTGGACCAGCTGGAACGCAACACTCGCGATCTGCAGGAAGCGGTGATCGGCGTGCGCATGCTGCCGGTCGACGCGGTGTTCCGCCGCTTCCCGCGCCTGGTCCGCGACCTGTCCAGCCGCCTCGGCAAGCAGGTGCGCCTGCGCACCGTCGGCGAGGGCACCGAGCTGGACAAGGGGCTGATCGAGAAGATCGCCGATCCACTGGTGCACCTGGTGCGCAACTCGATCGACCACGGCCTGGAAATGCCCGACGTGCGTCGCGGCGCGGGCAAGGACGAAACCGGCACGATCACCCTGGCCGCTTCGCACCAGGGCGGCCATATCGTCATTGAAGTGAGCGACGACGGCCGCGGCCTGGATCGCGCCAAGATCCTGGCCAAGGCCACCGAACGCGGCCTGGCCGTACCGGACAACCCGACCGATTCGCAGGTCTGGGACCTGATCTTCCAGCCAGGCTTCTCCACTGCCGATGCGGTCACCGACCTGTCCGGGCGTGGCGTCGGCATGGACGTGGTTCGCCGCAACATCCAGGCACTGGGCGGTGAGGTCCAGATCGAAAGCAGCCTGGGTACTGGCACCCGCACGCTGATCCGCCTGCCGCTGACCCTGGCCATCCTCGACGGCATGACCGTGGCGGTTGCCGGCGAAACCCTGATCCTGCCGCTGGCCTATGTGCTTGAGGCGTTGCAGCCGCAGGCCGAGGACATCCGCAGCATGGCCGGCGAAGGCCGCGTGCTGCGCGTACGTGGCGAGTACCTGCCGATCCTCTCGCTGAGCGAGTACTACGGCTACGGCAACCGCGCGCCGGGCAGTGAATCGCTGGTGGTCGTGGTCGAAGGCGATGGCCAGAAGATCGCACTGGAAGTGGATGAACTGGTCGGCCAGCAGCAGGTGGTGGTGAAGAACATCGAGAACAACTACCGCCGTATCGGCGGGGTGTCCGGTGCCACCATCCTTGGCGACGGCCGCGTCGCGTTGATCGTCGACATCGGCGGACTGGTGCGCTCGTTGCGGATGCCGCAGGCCGCCTGATCCACGCTGCATGCGTGTACTGGACCGCCGCCCTTCGGGGCGGCGGTTTTTGTTTGTGCGCGCTCTGCCAAGGGGGGCGCATTCCTTTCCGCAGGAAAGAGCTCTGACCCCATCCCTTCTGTGAACTCCGTCGCCATGATGGTTGCGGGCGCAACTACTTCATCCAAGCGAAAGCACGCCGCTGCAACGCTTTCGCGCTGTCATCCCTACGCAACCGAATGTGATCTGCGTCCATAAAGTCCACGCGAACGGCGCCGTTATTTCGCAATGACGGTCGTCACCGAACCCCACCGGGCACCCCCGTTCGCTCTGCAACCACTCCCGAACCGGCGCACAGACGCCGGCACTCTGCCCACCTGGAGCACCCTGCATGAAGTGGTTCCAAGATCTGCCCATCGCCCGCAAGCTGGCCGTGGGGTTCACCCTCACCACCTTGATGACCCTGATCCTCGGCGCCTTCGCACTGCTGCGCCTGAGCGAAGCCAACGCGCAGTTGCGCGAGATGGCTGGCAACGACATCCCCTCGGTCCAGCACCTGGGCGAGGCGCGCTCGCAGCTGGGAGAATTCCGCACCTATGAACTTGCACAGCTGAGCATGCTCGACCAGCCGGAGAAGGTCGCCGACTACAACAAGCGCATGGACGACACCGCCAAGGCCGTGCATGACGAGCTGGCCGCGTACTCGGCGCTGCCGGCGCTGGCCAAGGAGCGTGAACTCTATCGCGCGGCCAGCGCACAGCTGGACCGCTACTTCGCCGCCAACAAGGCGATGCGCGACGCCGTGGCCGCCGGTGATGGCGCTCGGGCCCAGCAGATCTCCGACGAGCAGTCGCGCCCGGCGCGTCGCGACCTGTTCGCTGCGATGAAGGCCCTGGGCACCCACATCGCCGGCCAGATGGACGGCAAGATCGCCGACGCCAACGCCACCCATCGCAACAGCATGATCGCGATCATCAGCTGCATCGTGCTGCTTTCGTTGGTGGCCGCCGCACTGGCCACCGTCATCTCGCGCGCCGTCACTGGCCCGCTGGGCAAGGCCGTGCATGCCATCCAGGCGGTTGCCCGCGGCGACCTCAGCGTCAGCACCCAGGCCACCAGCAAGGACGAAGCCGGCAAGATGCTGGCCGCCACCGCCGAGATGACCGCAATGCTGCGCCGCTTCAGCGAGCAGACCCAGTTGATGGCACAGATGCACGCTGGGCCGGACATCAGCCACCGCATCCCGGAGGATTTCCCGGGTGTGTATGGCCAGCTGGCCAGCGGCATCAACACGGTGATCTTCGAACACCTCGATGCGATCGTCGATGCCATTGAAGTACTCAACCAGTACGCCACCGGCAACCTCGCCCCGGACGCCCGCCGCCTGCCCGGCAGCCGCGCGATCCTGCACGAGTCGATGGACGCGGCCAAGGCCAGCCTGCTGGCCATCAACACGCAGATCCAGCAGCTGGCCTCGGCCGCCGCCGCCGGCGACTTCAGCCAGCGCGGCGATGCGCAGCGTTTCGATCACGATTTCCGCGTGATGATCGAGCAGCTCAACAGCATGATGCAGGTGGCCGACGGCAACCTCGGCCAGCTCTCGCAGCTGCTGCAGTCGATCGCCGCCGGCGACCTGACCGCACGCATGGACGGCCAGTTCAACGGCGTGTTCGCGCGCATGCGTGACGACGCCAACACCACCGTCGCACAGCTGACCCAGATCGTCGGCCAGATCCAGGCCAGTGCCTCCAGCATCACCTTGGCCGCTGGCGAGATCGCGTCCGGCAACAGCGACCTGTCGCGCCGTACCGAGCAGCAGGCCGCCAACCTGGAAGAGACCGCCGCCTCGATGGAGGAACTGACCTCCACCGTGCGCCAGAACGCCGAGCACGCCCGCCAGGCCAACCAGCTCGCCATCGGCGCGCATGGCGTCGCTTCGCAGGGCGGCGAGGTGGTCGGCCAGGTGGTCACCACCATGTCGGCCATCGAAGCCTCGTCGAAGAAGATCGCCGAGATCATCTCTGTCATCGACGGCATCGCGTTCCAGACCAACATCCTGGCGCTGAACGCCGCAGTGGAAGCCGCGCGTGCCGGCGAGCAGGGCCGTGGTTTCGCCGTGGTCGCCAGCGAAGTGCGTACGCTCGCCCAGCGTTCGGCTGCGGCGGCCAAGGAAATCAAGGGCCTGATCGATGATTCGGTCGGCAAGGTCGCCGAAGGCTCCAGCCTGGTCCACCAGGCCGGCAGCACCATGGGCGAGATCGTCGCCTCGGTGCAGCGCGTGACCGACATCATGGCCGAGATCTCCGCCGCTTCGCAGGAACAGTCGGCCGGCATCGAGCAGGTCAACCAGACCGTGGTGCAGATGGACGAGACCACCCAGCAGAACGCCGCGCTGGTGGAGGAAGCGACTGCTGCGGCACGCGCCATGGAAGACCAGGCCGTGCAGCTGGGCGAAGCCGTCGCGCGCTTCCGGCTGGCATCGCAGGGCGTCGCCGCTGCGCCGGCACGGTTGGCCAATGCACCGCAGCCACGTCAGGTCGCGGCCGCCCTGCCCGTCACCAAGGCAGCACCGACACGGCCGCTGCGGGCGTCGGCCGCCCAGCCGGCGCTGGCTGCCGAGGGTGATTGGCAGGAGTTCTGACCCCACGCAGAAAGCATCCGCCCATGGGGTGGATGCACCAGCGTGGCGGGCCACGGGGTCAGATCCCTTTCCCACCGGAAAGGGATCTGACCCCTTATGCATGGAAAGTGATGCAAATCTCACTTCATAATCCAATGAAGAGGCCGATATCCCCATCGAGCCTGCGCCAACGCGTGCTGGCGCCCGCCCCTGATCACAGACTCCATGTCCGACGGCCACGACACTGAACTGCATGATGTCCACGCGGCCGACGCCGCGGACGAACGCTTCCTGGTCCGCAACCCCCGCCAGCTGCGGCAGCTGCTGCGCTCGCTGATCGACCAGCGATCACTGATCAACGCGCATATCGACGGCCGGGATCGTTCCTTCCCGACCGCCCTGCTTGATCTCGACGAGGACGAAGACTACCTGCTGCTCGACGGCAGCCCGCAGGAGGCATCGAACCGTGCCGCCGAGCAGGCCGACCACCTGCTCTGCTTCGCCCAGCTTGAACGTGTCCTTGTGCGGTTCCGCCTGCACGAACTGCAGCGCGTGGACAACGATGGCCACGTCGCCTTCCGCGCCCCGTTGCCGGACGAACTGGTGCATCTGCAGCGCCGTGAGCTGTACCGGCTGGAGACCCCGGTCACCGACTCGCCGCATCTGCTGCTGCCACCCGGCGAAGCACGTGCCGAAGCGCTGTCGATGCGGGTGGTGGACATCAGCGGTGGCGGCCTGGCCGTAGTGGTTCCCAACGACTGCGCCGTATTCGGCCTGCAGAAGCGCTACCCGGCGCAGCTGTCGCTGCCCGATGGCCCCGACCTGGACATCGAACTGGTGGTCTGCAACCTGCTGCCACAGCGACAGCCCAATGGCATCGAGGTCAAGCGCGTGGGAATGCGCTTTGACAGCCTGCCGCGCGGCGGCGACAGCGCCATCCAGCGCTACATCTTCCGCATCGACCGCCAGCGCAAGGCGCGCCGCAACGGCGAGCTCTGAGGCCCGTTCGACCGTTCGTGCCGGCCGGCGGCCGGCAACCCGCATGATGCCGTCGCCGGCCAGCGGCCGGCACTACCGATCTTCGGCGGATCCACGCCATATGCGCGTGCCGGCCGCGCCGCGGTAGATCCCCGCCATGCGTGGATGCCTCTCCCCCGGCACCTAAAGTCCCCCCACGCGGGGCCGATATCGAGCCTGACACCGGGACTTCCGGCAGAACCAGGACCCCTCGATGAACGACAAGACCAGCTCCGCCGCCAGCGCCGGTGGCGAATTCCTCAGCTTCACCCTCGGCGCCGAGCACTACGGCGTGGACATCCTCAAGGTGCAGGAGATCCGTGGCTACGATGCGGTCACCCGCGTGCCGGACGCCCCGGACTACATCAAGGGTGTGATCAACCTGCGCGGCACCATCGTGCCGGTCATCGACCTGCGCTTGAAGCTGCGCCTGGACAACGCCCGCTACGACGCTTTCACCGTGATGATCGTGCTCAACGTCGAAGACCGCGTGGTCGGCATCGTGGTCGACAGCGTGTCGGACGTGATCCCGCTGTCGGCCGAGCAGATCCGCCCGACCCCGGAGTTCGGCGCTGCAGTCGACACCCGCTTCATCTCCGGCATCGGCACCCACGACGACCGCATGCTGATCCTGCTGGACATCGAGACCCTGCTCGACAGCGCCGACATGGGCCAGGCCTCCCTCGCCGAAGACGCTGCCGCCTGATCCATCGGACCTGCTTCACGTTCTGGTCACAAAACCCTTCAGTTCCCCCCAGCAGTGCCGATAGGGGGACAGAAGCCGGTCGCGCAGGAGCGCGCGGAACCGGAACGACCATCACCATCCCCGGAGATACACCTCGATGAAGTCCCTGCTTGCGTTCGTTTCGGCCGCTGTCCTGGCCACCACCGCTTCCTCCGCGTTCGCCCAGGCGGCCGACATGATCCCGCCGGAACTGGCCCCGCGTTCGGTCGGCAAGGACGGCATGGTCTGTGGCAAGGTCGAAAAGGCCCGCTACGCCGAAGGTTCCGAAGGCCAGCCGACCTTCCTGTACATGGGCGGTGCCTTCCCGCGCCACACCTTCTCGGCCCGCATCGCCGGCGAGAACCGCGGCAAGTTCTCCTTCCCGCTGGAAACCCTGGAAGGCAAGACCGTGTGCGTGATCGGCAAGATCCAGCGCGACGCCTCGCGCGCGGAAATCGAAGTCAGCTCGCCGGCGGGCCTGAAGCTGGCCAACATCAAGTAATCCGCTGTCCGTCGAACCACGCCGGAGCTTGTGCCGGCGTGGTTTCTGCTGCAACCGGGCCCGACGCCCGGACGCGTCTGCCTTAGGAGATCGCAACGCCCATGCCGTGGATCAACAACCTGAAACTGATGCCGAAGCTGCTGTTGACCTTCGGCGTCCTCCTGCTGGTGATGCTGCTGCAGGGCATCGTCGCCTATCGCGGACTGCATTCGCTGAACAACGTCACCACCGAGTTGGCGGGTTCGCGCATGGAAAGCATCCGCATGGCCGGCGAGATGCGCGGCATGCTGGGCGAGTACCGCAATGCTGCCTACCAGCAGCTGATCCGCGCCAGCGATGACGTCAAGTCCGACGCGCGCAAGCAGGCCGTCGACCTGCGCACCAGCATGGACACGTCGATCAAGGAATACCCGAAGCTGGTCGACAACGCGCAGCAGAAGAAGCTGTTCGATACCTTCGCCAAGGAATGGAAGGACGCCCTGGCCTCCTACGACAGCGTCACCGAGATGCTGGAGCTGGACCTGCCGGACGATGCCATCGATACCTTCGTGGGCGAGACCCGCACCAAGCACCGCAAGGCTGCATCCGCGCTGGAAGCGCTGATCGCCGAAGACAACCGCCTCGCCCGCGCCTCGCGCGAAGAGGCCGCGTCCACCTATTCCGCCTCCGCCGTGCTGACCGTGATCGCCCTGCTGGGCGGCGCCGCGCTCGGCCTGGTGCTGGTCTGGCTGTTCGCGCGCGCCCTGGTCGGCAGCGTGCGTGGCGCCGTGTCGGTTGCCAACGACGTGGCCGGTGGCAAGCTCGATGGCCACATCGACGTCAGCCGCCAGGATGAAGTGGGCGAACTGATGCAGGCCATGCAGCGGATGCAGCGCGACCTGCGCGAACGCATCGAAACCGACCAGGCCGTTGCCCGCGAGAACCTGCGCATCCGCACCGCGCTGGACTACAGCTCGACCGGTGTCTACCTGACCGATACCAGCAACACCATCGTCTACAGCAACCGCGCCCTGCAGCAGACCCTCAGCCAGTACCAGGATGAAGTCCGCCGCGACCTGCCGGACTTCGACGCCCAGGCCTCGTTGATCGGCAAGCCGGTCACCGTGCTGGAACACCGCGGCGAGATGGACCAGACGCTGTTGGGCAACCTGAAGGCCCACGGCGTCGCCCGTCGCCCGATGCAGTACGGCGATGCCCAGTTCGCGCAGGTGGTGTCGACCATCCGCAACGAAGGCGGCGACACCGTCGGCTACGTGGTGGAATGGCGCGACCGCACCCAGGAAGCACTGGTCGAAGCCGAAGTGGCGCGCGTGATCGCCCAGGCCGCCGCCGGCGACCTGTCCGGCCGCATCGACGCCAGCGACAAGGAAGGCTTCTTCCTGCAGCTGGCCCAGCAGATCAACGGCCTGCTGGACGCCAACGCCGGCAGCATCGAACAGATCTCCGGCCTGCTTGCCGCGCTGTCGCAGGGTGACCTGACCGTGCGCATGCACGGCGACTACCAGGGCGTGTTCGCCCGCATGCGCGACGACGCCAACGCCACCGCCGCGCAGCTGAGTGAAATCGTCACCCGCATCAAGCAGTCCAGCCGCGCGATCAGCTCGGCCGCCGGTGAGATCGCCTCGGGCAACAGTGACCTGTCGCGCCGTACCGAGCAGCAGGCCGCCAACCTGGAAGAGACCGCCGCCTCGATGGAGGAACTGACCTCCACCGTGCGCCAGAACGCCGAGCACGCCCGCCAGGCCAACCAGCTCGCCATCGGCGCGCACGGCGTCGCTTCGCAGGGCGGCGAGGTGGTCGGCCAGGTGGTCACCACCATGTCCGCCATCGAAGCCTCGTCGAAGAAGATCGCCGAGATCATCAGCGTCATCGACGGCATCGCTTTCCAGACCAACATCCTGGCGCTGAACGCCGCAGTGGAAGCCGCGCGTGCCGGTGAACAGGGCCGTGGTTTCGCCGTGGTCGCCAGCGAAGTGCGTACCCTCGCCCAGCGTTCGGCCGCTGCCGCCAAGGAGATCAAGGGCCTGATCGACGATTCGGTCGGCAAGGTCAACGACGGCTCGGCGCTGGTGCACAAGGCCGGCGCGACCATGGGCGAGATCGTCGCCTCGGTGCAGCGCGTGACCGACATCATGGCCGAGATCTCCGCCGCTTCGCAGGAACAGAGCGCCGGCATCGAGCAGGTCAACCAGACCGTGGTGCAGATGGACGAAACCACCCAGCAGAATGCCGCGCTGGTGGAAGAAGCCACTGCTGCCGCGCGTGCGATGGAAGAACAGGCTGGTCAGCTCAGCGAAGCGGTGTCGATCTTCGTGGTGGACGAAGCCGAGGTCGTCGCCGCCCCGCGCGTCACCGCCCCGGCGCCGCGCGCCGCTGCACCGGCTGCCCCGTCCCCGGCTGCCCCGCCGGCCCGCCGCACGGCGGGTGGTCGCCCGATGGCCACCGAACTGGCCGACGGAGACTGGCAGGAGTTCTGAGGCCTGCCTGACCTGACGCACGAGAACGCCCTGGCCCTGCGCTGGGGCGTTTTTGTTTACGGGGTATCTGGATATCCAGCCAACGGCGAAGCCCCTCGGGATGGTCGGTCGAAGCGCTGGGTTACTGAGGGTTGGCCGCGAGGGTGGGCTGCGCAGGGGCCGCTGCAAGTACGTCCATGTAAGCTCGGTCGCCGCATCCATGCGGCTCACGCCCCTGCGCAACCCACCCTCCCGGCCACGGACAGTTTCCGTGCGCGTCCACCCCGGATTGAAGAAAGAAGAGCAAAAAACAAAAGCCAGGTCACTTCCGGGGTCAGATCCGTTTTCCGCAGGAAAACGGATCTGACCCCTCTTTCCACTTGGAAACCCAACGCTCTTTCCGTCCGACACCGAAATGCCGAGAGGGCTGGGCCGGGGTGGGTAGGCAGGACCGTTGGCGCCATGGATGGCGCCATCGAGCCCCCACGAACGGATTTACGGCGCGTCCTGCCTGCCCACCCCGGCCCAGCCACTTACTGACAATCCAGCGCCGACCCACCGCTGTTGCTGTTGCTGTTGCTGTTGCTGTTGCTGATGCTGTTGCCGTTGCCGTTGCCTCAGAAGCCTGCCGCAGGCAGCGCCGCAGCCGCCGCTGCAAGAAAACCTGAATACGTTCGGACACCGCACCTCAATCCCCCGCCCCAGCGGCCGATAACGGGGTTGTCACGGCGTATCCCGCCGCTGACCGGCTCGGCGCCGCCCGCCCGTTTCGACTTGGTCCTGCTCGATGAATCTCCTGCATCGCTGGCAACACTACTTCAGCAATCTCTCCGTCCGGCGCAAGCTCAACCTGCTGACGCTGCTCATCGCGCTCGGCGTGATCGCGCTCTCGGTGATCGCCGCCCGCATGCAGTACCTGGACCTCACCGAGACCCGCAAGACCGCGCTGAAGACCCAGGTCGAACTCAGCTACGGCATCCTCCAGCACTACCACCGCCTGGCCGGCACCGGCGAACTCAGCGAGGACGCCGCGAAGAGCGCCGCGTTGCA
This sequence comes from Stenotrophomonas sp. I18B00994, assembly GCF_014145825.1. Classification (NCBI taxonomy): domain Bacteria; kingdom Pseudomonadati; phylum Pseudomonadota; class Gammaproteobacteria; order Lysobacterales; family Lysobacteraceae; genus Stenotrophomonas; species Stenotrophomonas sp. I18B00994. Next base: position 48,975 of record NZ_JACIUW010000005.1, read on the forward strand.
GGCCCTGGAAGTGATGCGCGCCGAGAACGATACGTACTACTTCAACATCTACGACACCGGCTACCGCCTGCTGATGCACCCGTTCCGCAAGGACCTGGTCGGCAAGGACATGAAGGACTTCCGCACCGACGACGGCGTGCGCATCTATTACGACCAGGTCGAAGCGGCCAAGGCCGGCGGTGGCTTCGTCAACTATCGATGGGCCAAGCCGGGCAGCAAGGGCGAGGTCGAGAAGGTCGCCTACGCCGGCCTGTTCGCGCCGTGGAACTGGGTGGTCAGCAGCGGCGTCTACATGGACGACGTGCAGCGGCAGGCGCTGGTGTTCACCGCCATCATGGCGATCTCCGGTGGTGTGCTGGTGCTGATCGTGCTGGCCCTGAGCTGGGTCATCGGCAACCGTATCGCGCGCCCGCTGAAGCAGGCTACTGCCGTCGCCGAAGGCATCGCCAATGGCAAGCTGGACAGCCATATCGGCCCGCAGCCGCATGACGAACCCGGTCGCCTGCTGGAGGCCATGTCCGGCATGCAGCAGCAGCTGCATGCGGTCATCGGCCGCCAGCGCGAAATGGCCCGCCGTCACGATGCCGGCGAACTGAGTTATCGCATCGACGCCAGTGTCTTCCCCGGCGAGTACGGGCTGATGGTGCAGGAGACCAACACCCTGGTCGGCAGCCATGTGCAGACCCTGCATGACGTGCTGGACGTGGTACAGCAGTACGCAGTCGGCGACCTGAGCCGCGACATCGCCCGCTACCCCGGCGAAAAGGCGGCGATGACCACCACCGTCGACACCGTCAAGGCCAACCTCGGCCGCATCAATGCCGAGATCAAGCAGCTGGCCAGTGCCGCTGCCGCCGGCGACTTCAGCCAGCGCGGTGATGCGCAGCGCTTTGATCACGATTTCCGCCTGATGCTGGAAAACCTCAACGCAATGATGGCGGTCAGCGATGACAACCTCGGCAAGCTCTCGCAGTTGCTGTCGGCCATCGCCGAAGGCGACCTGACCGCACGCATGCACGGCGACTATCAGGGCGTGTTCGCACGCATGCGCGACGACGCCAACACCACCGTTACGCAGCTGACCCAGATCGTTGGCCAGATCCAGGCCAGTGCCTCCAGCATCACCCTCGCCGCTGGCGAGATCGCGTCCGGCAACAGCGACCTGTCGCGCCGTACCGAGCAGCAGGCCGCCAACCTGGAAGAGACCGCCGCCTCGATGGAGGAACTGACCTCCACCGTGCGCCAGAACGCCGAGCACGCCCGCCAGGCCAACCAGCTCGCCATCGGCGCGCACGGTGTCGCTTCGCAGGGCGGCGAGGTGGTCGGCCAGGTGGTCACCACCATGTCGGCCATCGAAGCCTCGTCGAAGAAGATCGCCGAGATCATCAGCGTCATCGACGGCATCGCGTTCCAGACCAACATCCTGGCGCTGAACGCCGCAGTGGAAGCCGCGCGTGCCGGCGAGCAGGGCCGCGGTTTCGCCGTGGTCGCCAGCGAAGTGCGTACGCTCGCCCAGCGTTCGGCTGCGGCGGCCAAGGAGATCAAGGGCCTGATCGATGATTCGGTCGGCAAGGTCGCCGAAGGCTCCAGCCTGGTGCACCAGGCCGGCAGCACCATGGGCGAGATCGTCGCCTCGGTGCAGCGCGTGACCGACATCATGGCCGAGATCTCCGCCGCCTCGCAGGAACAGTCGGCCGGCATCGAGCAGGTCAACCAGACCGTGGTGCAGATGGACGAGACCACCCAGCAGAATGCTGCACTGGTGGAAGAAGCCACCGCCGCCGCACGTGCGATGGAAGACCAGGCCGCGCAGCTGGCCGACGCCGTGGCGATCTTCCGCCTCGACAACCAGGTCTCGGCCGCGGTGAAGGCTGTCGCCGAACGCGTGGAACCGGCGCGCATCACCACCGTGGCACGTCCGCAGCCGACCAGCACGCCCACGCCGGTACGTCGCAGCAGCAACGCCAGCACCTTCGCCGCCAGCGACAGCGACTGGCAGGAATTCTGAGACCCACCCGCGGCGGCTTCGGCCGCCGCCTCTGCCGATGGACACGTCCCCCGTGCAAAGTCCTACTCCCATCGTCACCGGCCCGCGCGAGTTCGAGTTCGCCGACCGTGATTTCCGCCGCGTCTGCGACCTGATCTACCAGCGCGTGGGCATCGCCCTCGCACCGGCCAAGCGCGACATGGTCTATGGCCGCCTGTCGCGCCGCCTGCGCACGCTGGGCATGCGCAGCTTCCAGCAGTACCTGGACCATCTTGAGCAGGAAGACGGTGACGAGTGGCAGGCCTTCACCAACGCACTGACCACCAACCTGACCTCGTTCTTCCGCGAGCCGCACCACTTCGACAAGCTGCGCGAAGAGCTGCAGCAGCGTTCCAGCCGTTCGCCGCTGCTGCTGTGGTCGTGCGCGGCGTCCACCGGTGAGGAACCCTATTCGATGGCGATCACCGCCTGCGAAGCCTTCGGTACGCTGAAGCCGCCGGTGCGCATCGTCGCTACCGACGTCGATACCCAGGTACTGGCCACCGCCGGCCGCGGCGTCTACAACATTGACCGTGTCGCCAATCTCGACCCGGACCTGCGCCGCCGCTACTTCCAGCGTGGCAGCGGTCCCAACGAGGGCCAGTGCCGCGTGCTGCCGGCGCTGCGCGAGCTGATCGAGTTCCGTCCACTGAACCTGCTCGCCCCGCGCTACGACGTCGGCGGCCCGTTCGACGCGCTGTTCTGCCGCAATGTGATGATCTACTTCGACAAGCCGACCCAGCGCGCCATCCTCGGCCGCCTGGTGCAGCACCTGGCCGACGATGGCCTGCTCTACACCGGACACTCGGAGAACTACCTGCACGCCGCCGACCTGATCCAGCCCTGCGGGCGCACCCTGTACCGCCGCGCGGCAAAGGCCGGCGCATGAACGCCTCACTGCGTACCGACGACGTGATGCGCTACCAGGATGCGCGCTTCCAGACCCTTGCCGCCAAGCTGCTGCCCACCCAGTACCTGGTGGTCGATGACACCACCGCGCTGACCACCACCCTGGGTTCGTGCGTGGCCGCCTGCCTGCGCGACCCGGTGCTGAAGATCGGCGGCATGAACCACTTCCTGCTGCCGGAGGGCAACGCTGGCGACGGCGCGCCCGCGCGTTACGGCAGCTATGCGATGGAACTGCTGATCAACGACATGCTCAAGCGCGGCGCGCACCGCAAGCGCATCGAGGCCAAGGTGTTCGGCGGCGCCAACGTACTGAAGGGCTTCACCAGCAATCCGGTCGGTACCCGTAACGCCGAGTTCGTGCGCCAGTACCTGCAGGCCGAGCATATTCCGATCATCGCCGAGGACCTGTGCGGCATCCATCCGCGCAAGATCTGGTTCTTCGCCGACACCGGCCGCGTGGTGGTGCAGCGCCTGCCGCATGCCCACGAAGCCGAAGTGGCTGCCACCGAATCGGCAGTGCGTGCGCGCCTGTCCAAGGCCCCGGTCACCGGTGGCGTGGAGTTGTTCGAATGACCCTGACCGGCAACGCCCCCTGCCGGGTCCTGATCGTCGACGACTCCGCCGTCGTGCGCCAGATGCTCACGGAAATCCTGTCCAGCGATCCGGCCATCGACGTGGTCGGCACCGCTGCCGACCCGCTGCTGGCGCGCGAGAAGATCAAGCGTCTGGCCCCGGACGTGATCACGCTGGACGTGGAAATGCCACGCATGGACGGCCTCGCCTTCCTGGAAAACCTGATGCGGCTGCACCCACTGCCTGTGGTGATGATTTCCTCGTTGACCGAGCGCGGCGCCGATACCACGCTGCAGGCACTGGCACTGGGCGCCGTGGACTTCGTCTCCAAGCCCAAGCTGGACGTCGCACGCGGCCTGCAGGGCTACGCCGACGAGATCATCGCCAAGGTGAAGATGGCGGCGCGCTCGCGGGTGCGCCCGCTGGTGCGTGCTGCCGCTCCGAAACTCCTGCTGGAAGCAGCTCCTGCAATGCGCCCGGCTGCACCGCAGTTCCGCACCACCGACCGCCTGATCGCGATTGGTTCTTCGGCCGGCGGCACCGAGGCGCTGCGCGTGGTGCTGGAAGGCATGCCGGCCGATGCGCCTGCCGTGGTGATGACCCAGCACCTGCCTGCCAGCTTCAGCAGCGCCTTCGCCGAACGCCTGGACCGGCATTCCGCGATGGCCGTGCGTGAGGCCAGCGACGGCGAGGCAGTGCTGCCTGGCCATGCCAACCTGCCACCGGGCGGCAAGCACCTGCGGATCATCCGCGACGGTGCGCGCTGGCGCTGCCGCGTCGATGATGGCCCTGCGGTGAACCGTCACAAGCCCGCGGTGGACGTGCTGTTCCGTTCGGTCGCGCAGAGCGCGGGCGGCAACGCCATCGGCGCCATCCTCACCGGCATGGGTGACGATGGCGCGCGCGGCCTGCTGGAAATGCGCCAGGCCGGCGCGCCGACGCTGGTCCAGGATGAAGCCACCAGCGTGGTCTGGGGCATGCCCGGCGCTGCCTTCAAACTGGGAGCGGCCGAAGAACAGGTGCCATTGGAACGGATCGCCGAACGACTGTTGGCGCTCGCCCGCGGCTGATCGTCCGCGGCATCGCACCGCCTGATTTCCTCTTTCAGATGCCGGCCCCGGAAGGGCCGGCACGGCTGTCGTGTTTTCCAAGGAGTTTGACCATGGCCCTGCGTCTCTTCCGTTACCAACCGTCACTGCTGGCGGCCGCTCTGCTGGCTCCGCTGGCAGCTACCGCTGCCGGCGTGCCGGCACCGCCGCAGGCCACCCCGGGCCTTCCCGCCGCCCCCGTCGCGAAGGGCACCGCCTGGACCGATCGCGTCCACATCCAGAGTGGTCCGGATACCGCATCGAAGCGCCTCCACGCACCCGACGTGGCGTTGCGCATCGTCACCCCCGATGACAGCGAGTCGCTCACGCCAAAGGGCCTCGCACTGCTCTTCAGCGGCAATGAGCCGGACTACTTCCGGCGCAACACCCTGCCCGGCAGCATCGTCGAGAGCCAGGCCAGCCCCGCCACCACGCTGATGCCCAACGTAGCCAGGGCGCTGGTGGGTGGCTACTTCAGCTATGCGCCTGACGCGCTGCCCAACCAGAGCAGCACCCTGCGTTTCAGTGCAGACACCTGGGCGCTGGTGCACCAGGGCAACACGCGGAAGGATCCCCTTTACCGCCTCAACCACGTCAGCACCATCGAGCAACGCCGTGCCGATGGCACCCTGGCTGAAATCATCAGATGCAGTGACAGCGACGACCGGGCGACCCTGGGCGAGTGGCAGGCCAATGACTACGCCAGGCTCAAGATTGCCGCCCAGGTGATCACGATGAAGTGCACCGAGCAGCTCATCAAGCGAATTCCGGCGATGTACCCTCGCCCGCTTGCTGCTGAAGATCTCACGGCCTACGCAGGCGGTGCCGTGCCGCCGGCACGGGTGCGCATCTATGCCAGCCTGGGGCGGACCACCACCCTGTACACCGACGCCGCCTGCCGCGAGGACTACCGCGACAGGATCGACGTCAAGTACAACAACGCCGGTGACAAGGGCGTGCTCGGCATCCCCGCCACGGAAACCCTGCGCAGCAAGGAGAACGAGCGGTTCTCCATGCTCAGCTACCAGGAGTACGAAGTCGCCGGCGGCAAGCCGCTGATCGTCGAAGCGCGCTTCGACGCATCAAGCCGCATGTACTGCGACGGGCAGTTGTCGGGTCAGTTCGTGGCCAGGCCCGGACAGGACTACGAAGTGGAAATGGAAGTGGCCGACAAGATGTGCCGCCTGCATCTGCGCCAGGTACACGCCGATGGCAGCACGACGCCACAGGTCGCACGCAAGACCCCCAGCACCTGTGAGGGCACGCGTGCGCCGGTGCGCATTGAACCGCGGCAGGACATGCAGGTCCTGCTGTTCAGCCCAGGCCAGCTGCAGATCCAGGATGCCCGTCAGGGCAGCGCACCGGAACGGTTGACCGACGACGCGGGCAGCACCGAGGCACTGCGGAAGATGCTGCAGCAGGCCAGCAGCAATCCCGGCACACGCCTGTGCGTGGTGGTACCGGCTACCGATTACAGCAGCGCCCTTCACGATGCCGTGCGCGAACGCGTACTGGACGCACCGCAGGTATTGCCCAGCCTGTGGGAAGAGGCGGCCACGGTGAACAGTCGCCGCAGTGCCGCCGCCGATGCTCCGGTCGACATCGCCGCTGCGATCGCCCATTGCAATGCGTTCCCGATCAGGGAGTTCGCGCCGCGCTGAGCAATCGCTCCCCTACCTTCGGCCTTCGCCGGGCATCAACCACCAGAGCGCGCACAGCGCCTCATTTTCGTTTCCCCAAGGAGTACTACCGTGGCATTACGCCCAACCTGCCTCACCGCCGCGATCGCGGCCACCCTGCTGCTGGCGCCGTCGGCCTACGCCAACGACGAAGCACCCACACCCACGCCTGCCGTGGATTCCGCAGTCACCAGCGGGTCAACGCTCGATCCAGCAACGGGTGCGGCGACCGCGCCAGACGCGGCGCACGCCCCCACCGCGGCCGATCCGGGCATCGGGAATGTCACAGCCGCCGTGGCACCTCCTGTTGACTACAGCAGCCTGCAGCACATCAAGGTCACTTCCGGACTGGGTGCAGGCCCCAACGGCAATCGCGTGGGCGATCACGTGCTGCGCCTGGTGATGCGTGCCGACACCGCTGCCGTCACCGCGGCCAAGGTCGGCCTGTCTGCTCTGGCGTTCGTCACTGGCGTGGGTGACATCGGCACCAGCAACAGCTTCAGCAAGAACAACGTCCGTGGCGAGGACATCAACTCTGTGCCCAGCCCGGCCTTCGGCGCATTGCCCGGCATGATCCGCGAGCAGCTGGCACTCTATTTCGCGGCCCACCCCGGCGCCATTCCCAGCGACGAGCGCACCGTGGAAGCCAGCGCCGGCCAGTGGTCGCTGGTGTACCAGAAGCTCAGCGATGCAGAGACCCCCTACGAGCTGCGCCACGATGTAACCATCGGCTTCCCGGTGGTGCGCAAGCTGTTCCGCAGCGCCAGTGGCGGCCAGGGCGTGCACTGCCGGGACGAAGCACGGATTGCCCCGCTGCAGGAATGGCAGGCGGACGACTATGCGAAGGCCAAGGCGGCGTCGCGTGAGTTCGCCGAGGCCTGCATCGCGCGTTTCGTGGCTGAGCTGCCCCGCCTGTTCCCCGACCATGGCGCTCTGCCGCAGCCTGCGGTGGAAGCCGAGCTTCCGGCGGAAACGCCGGCCGTGACCGAGGAAGCGGCGGCCGTTACCCAGGCCTGAACCTGGGTACGCCCCCAAACGAAGAACCCCCGGCTCTCACCGGGGGTTCTTCGTTTCAACGGCGTGCCGGCCAGCGGCCGGCACTACCGCATCAGGCAGCGACCGTGTTGGCCACGTCCTGGTATTCCTCGATCTGGTCGAAGTTCATGTAGCGGTAGATCTCCGCACCATTGGCGTTGATCACGCCGATGTCCGCCATGTACTCTTCCTTGGTCGGGATGCGGCCCAGACGCGAGCAGATCGCGGCCAGTTCGGCCGAACCCAGGTACACGTTGGTGTTGCGGCCCAGGCGGTTCGGGAAGTTGCGGGTCGAGGTCGACATCGCGGTGGAGCCTTCGCGGATCTGCGCCTGGTTGCCCATGCACAGCGAGCAGCCCGGCATTTCCATGCGGGCGCCGGTGGCGCCGAAGGTGCCGTACACGCCTTCCTTGGTCAGCTCCGAGGCGTCCATCTTGGTCGGCGGGGCCACCCACAGGCGGGTCGGCAGGTCACGCTTGCCTTCCAGCAGCTTGGCAGCGGCACGGAAGTGACCGATGTTGGTCATGCACGAACCGATGAACACTTCGTCGATCTTGGCGCCAGCGACTTCGGACAGGGTCTTCACGTCGTCCGGATCGTTCGGGCAGGCCACGATCGGCTCCTGGATGTCGGCCAGGTCGATCTCGATGACGGCGGCGTACTCGGCGTCGGCATCCGGCTCCAGCAGCTGCGGGTTGGCCAGCCACGCCTCCATCTTCTCGATGCGACGCTGCAGCGAACGCGGATCCTGGTAGCCCTCGGCAATCATCCACTTCAGCAGCGTGATGTTGCTGGTCAGGTACTCGATGATCGGTTCCTTGTTCAGGCGCACCGAGCAACCGGCCGCCGAACGCTCGGCCGAGGCGTCGGACAGTTCGAACGCCTGTTCGACCTTCAGCTCCGGCAGGCCTTCGATTTCCAGGATGCGGCCGGAGAAGATGTTCTTCTTGCCAGCCTTGGCCACGGTCAGCAGGCCCGACTTGATCGCGTACAGCGGGATTGCGTTGACCAGGTCACGCAGGGTCACGCCCGGCTGCATCTTGCCCTTGAAGCGCACCAGCACCGACTCCGGCATGTCCAGCGGCATCACGCCGGTGGCCGCAGCGAAGGCGACCAGGCCCGAACCGGCCGGGAACGAAATGCCCACCGGGAAGCGGGTGTGCGAGTCACCACCGGTACCCACGGTGTCAGGCAGCAGCATGCGGTTGAGCCAGCTATGGATCACGCCGTCGCCCGGGCGCAGCGAAACGCCGCCACGGGTGGAGATGAACTCCGGCAGGGTGTGGTGGGTCTTCACGTCCACCGGCTTCGGGTAGGCGGCGGTGTGGCAGAACGACTGCATCACCAGATCGGCCGAGAAGCCCAGGCAGGCCAGGTCCTTCAGCTCGTCACGGGTCATCGGGCCGGTGGTGTCCTGAGAGCCGACCGAGGTCATCTTCGGTTCGCAGTAGGTGCCCGGGCGCATGCCCTGGCCTTCCGGCAGGCCACAGGCGCGGCCGACCATCTTCTGTGCCAGCGAGAAGCCCTTGCCGGTGTCGGCCGGCTGCACCGGCAGGCGGAACAGGTTGGTCGGGGCCAGGCCCAGCGCTTCGCGCGCCTTGCCGGTCAGGCCACGGCCGATGATCAGCGGAATGCGGCCACCGGCACGCACTTCGTCGAACAGCACTTCGGACTTGACCTGGAACTCGGCGATCACTTCACCGTTCTTCAGCGCCTTGCCTTCGTACGGACGCAGCTCGACCACATCGCCGTGCTCCATCTTCGACACGTCCAGCTCGATCGGCAGTGCGCCGGCATCTTCCATGGTGTTGTAGAAGATCGGGGCGATCTTCGAACCCAGGCAGACGCCACCGGCGCGCTTGTTCGGGATGAACGGAATGTCATCACCGGTCCACCACAGCACGCTGTTGGTGGCCGACTTGCGCGAGGAGCCGGTACCGACCACGTCGCCGACATAGGCAACCAGGTGGCCCTTGTCCTTCAGGTCGAGGATCTGCTGGATCGGGCCGCGCTTGCCGTCTTCTTCCGGGGTGAACGGCGCGTCGTCGCGCTTGTTCTTCAGCATCGCCAGGGCGTGCATCGGGATGTCCGGGCGGGTGGTCGCATCCGGTGCCGGCGACAGGTCGTCGGTGTTGGTCTCGCCAGGCACCTTGAACACGGTGACGGTCAGGCTCTGCGGCACTTCCGGGTTGCTGGTGAACCACTCGGCATCGGCCCAGCTCTGCAGCACGGCCTGGGCGTTGGCGTTGCCGGCCTTGGCCTTTTCCTGCACGTCGTGGAACGCGTCGAACACCAGCAGGGTCTTCTTCAGGCCATTGGCAGCAATGGTGCCGACGCTGGTGTCGTCCAGCAGCTGCACCAGCGGCGCAACGTTGTAACCGCCGAGCATGGTGCCCAGCAGTTCGGTGGCGCGCTCGCGGCTGATCAGCGGGTTCTGCTCGCTGCCCAGCGCGATCGCGGCCAGGTACGAGGCCTTGACCTTGGCTGCGTCATCGACGCCGGCCGGCACGCGGTGGGTCAGCAGGTCGAGCAGGAACTCGGCCTCGCCCTGCGGCGGGTTCTTCAGCAGTTCGATGACATCGGCCGTCTGCTGCGCGCTCAGCGGCAGCGGCGGGATGCCAAGCGCAGCGCGCTCGGCGACGTGGTGGCGGTAGGCTTCCAACATGACAACTCCCGGGTAATGCGTAGGTTGAAATAACAAAGTGGGCTCAGGCTTGCGGCACGATCAGCTTCAGGCCCTTGAAGTAGTCGCGGTAAAACGTGTCGTTCCAGGTGATCAGGCCGTCGCACTGCAGCAGTGCGTGGGCGCCGACCATGAATTCGTCCAGGCTGCGGCGGCTGCCGCCGCGCTGGCGATGACGGCGGTGCATCTCGCCGGCGCGCAGTGCCGACTTGGCTTCCATCGGGTTGAAATGCACGCCCATCTCTTCCAGCGCTTCGAGCACTTCGGCACCGCCGCGCAGCGATGCGCAGACTTCGGCCAACGTTGCGCCACAGACCACCACGCGGCCGCCGACCAGGCTCTGCCGCAGGATGGCTTCCACCGCATCGGCCTGCGGACCATTGCTGAGCAGCTCGACCAGAACTGGTGAATCGACGGCGATCATCACCGCTTACTCCTCGTCACGCACCGCGCGCACCGCCGCGTCGGACGATTCGAAGCCGTCCAGCGCGAACTTGCCGCGCGCCCGTGAGATGGCATCGTCAACACTCTTGCGCAGGATGATGCGGCTGCCGTCCAGCTCGACCTTCAGCAGCGTGCCCTTGGTCAGGCCGAGGGCATCACGCACCGCCTTGGGCAGGGTGATCTGTCCGCGTTCAGCGACGGTGGCTTCCATGGGGGGTACGCCTCAAAAAGTATGCATGAATTATACATACTCGCGGCATCTGGAACAAACCCGCCCAATCCGTGACCGCGATCCTGCGCTGGTCGCATCCGGGGGTTAGACTGGCTCCGCAGCGACCTGCTGCGGCCCCGGGCTGGACGCACCGCGTGCCGCCCGCACCTACCCGCCATAAAAGGATGTTCCATGCGCGCCTTGACCCTTGCCCTGATGCTGGCTGCCCCGCTGGCCCTTTCGACGACGGCAGCCCACGCCAATCCGTTCGGCGCCTACACCACCGGCGTCGAGATCACCCAACAGCAGATGGACACCCTGGAAGTCGGCAAGACCAGCCAGGACCAGGTCCGTGAGAAGTTCGGCGCACCCGGCCGCCGCGAACAGCTGGGCGACACGCAGGTCTGGTACTACGACTACGTGAAGATCAAGACCTTCGGCAAGAACATCCAGGAAGCGACCGTCCTGGAATTCAACAAGCAGGGTGTGCTGACGGCCAAGTCCAAGAGCAACGCTGTTGGCAAGACCGGCAATCCGCTGCTGGATGCCGCCAACGGCAAGTAAGTCCTGCTCGACACGCACTTCCGGACGGGGCGCCCATGGGCGTCCCGTCTGCGTTCGGGCCAGCGGGCGACGACCGCACGCGCTGACACGAAGGCTACACACACCGCTGTAACCTTGCGTTCCAAGCCAGCCGGGTCATTGCCGGGCGCTGGATCGCCGATACTGGGCAGGATCCGGGGCCGGAATGCCACCGGCGACCGCAAGCAGGCCCCTGCACGCATGGGCCAGAGCAAGCCATCCGCAAGAAGGAGTTACCCCGCATGAGCGATTCGTTCTCCACCCGCAGCCAGCTGAACGTCGGCGGCAAGACCTACGACTACTTCAGCCTGCCCACGCTGGGCCAGCGCTTCGATATCTCCCACCTGCCCTACTCGATGAAGATCCTGCTGGAGAATCTGCTCCGGCACGAGGACGGCGGCATCACCGTCGGCAAGGACCACATCGAAGCCGTGGCCCGCTGGAATCCGGCGGCCGAACCGGATACCGAGATCGCCTTCATGCCGGCGCGCGTGGTCCTGCAGGATTTCACCGGCGTGCCCTGCGTGGTCGACCTGGCCGCGATGCGCGATGCGGTGGTCAAGCTCGGCGGCTCGCCGGAGCAGATCAACCCGCAGATTCCCTCCGAACTGGTCATCGACCACTCGGTGCAGGTCGATGTGTTCGGCAAGCCGGACGCACTGGACCTCAACGGCAAGATCGAATTCCAGCGCAACCAGGAACGCTACGGCTTCCTGCGCTGGGGCCAGAAGGCCTTCGACAACTTCAAGGTGGTGCCGCCGAACACCGGCATCGTCCACCAGGTGAACCTGGAGAACCTCGCCCGCGTGGTGATGACCGCGGACAAGGATGGCAAGGCCGTGGCCTACCCCGATACCGTGTTCGGTACCGACAGCCACACCACGATGATCAACGGCATCGGCGTGCTGGGCTGGGGCGTTGGCGGCATCGAAGCGGAGGCCGCCATGCTCGGCCAGCCATCGTCGATGCTGATCCCGCAGGTGGTCGGCTTCAAGCTGACCGGCAAGCTGCCCGAGGGTGCCACCGCCACCGACCTGGTGCTGACCGTCACCCAGATGCTGCGCAAGCTGGGCGTCGTCGGCAAGTTCGTCGAGTTCTACGGTGACGGCCTGCAGCACCTGCCGCTGGCCGACCGCGCCACCATCGGCAACATGGCCCCGGAATACGGCGCCACCTGTGGCATCTTCCCGATCGACGCCGAGTCGCTGAACTACCTGCGCCTGTCCGGCCGCAGCGAAGAGCAGATCAACCTGGTCGAGGCCTACGCCAAGGCGCAGGGCCTGTGGCACGAGCCGGGCAGCCCGCACGCCCAGTACAGCACCACGCTGGAACTGGACATGGGCACGGTGAAGCCGTCGCTGGCCGGCCCGAAGCGCCCGCAGGACCGCGTGCTTCTGGAAGACGTGCAGAAGAACTACCGTGAAGCCCTGGTCGGCATGACCGCCAACCGTGACAAGCGCAGCGACGACGTCTCCTCGTTCGTCAACGAAGGCGGCGGCGCCGCGGTCGGCAACGAGCAGCTGGCCAAGGGCTTCGCCGACATCGAGATCGAAGGCCGCAAGGTCCGCCTGAAGGACGGCGCGGTGGTCATCGCTGCCATCACTTCGTGTACCAATACCTCCAACCCGGCGGTGATGATCGGCGCCGGCCTGCTGGCCCGCAATGCGGCCGCCAAGGGCCTGAACCGCCAGCCGTGGGTGAAGACCTCGCTCGGGCCGGGCTCGCGTGTCGTCACCGACTACCTGGAAAAGGCCGGTGTGCTGAAGGAGCTGGAAAAGATCGGCTTCTACGTGGTCGGCTACGGCTGCACCACCTGCATCGGCAACTCCGGCCCGCTGCCGACCGAAGTCAGCGCCGGCATCGCCACCGGCGACCTGGTGGTCACCTCGGTGCTGTCGGGCAATCGCAACTTCGAGGGCCGCGTGCACCCCGAAGTGAAGATGAACTACCTGGCCAGCCCGCCGCTGGTGGTGGCCTACGCCATCGCCGGCACCACCGACATCGACCTGACCACCCAGCCGCTGGGTACCGGCAGCGATGGCCAGCCGGTGTTCCTGCGCGACATCTGGCCGAGCAACAAGGAAATCGGCGACGTCATCGCCGCCACCATCGGGCCGGAGATGTTCAAGCAGAACTACGCCGACGTGTTCAAGGGTGATACCCGCTGGAACACCATCGCCTCGCCGGACGGCAACCTGTACGCGTGGAGCGATGCCTCCACCTACATCAAGAACCCGCCCTACTTCGATGGCATGACCATGCAGACCGGCAGCATCGACGACGTGCATGGTGCGCGCGTGATGGGCCTGTTCGGCGATTCGATCACCACCGACCACATCTCCCCGGCCGGCAACATCAAGAAGGACTCGCCCGCGGGCCGCTTCCTGCAGGAACGTGGCGTGCAGCCGGCCGACTTCAACAGCTACGGCAGCCGCCGCGGCAATGATGACGTGATGGTGCGCGGCACCTTCGCCAACATCCGCATCAAGAACCTGATGTTCGGTGGCGAGGAAGGCGGCAACACCCTGTACTACCCGGCCGGTGGCGGCCAGCCGGAAAAGCTGGCGATCTACGATGCGGCCATGAAGTACAAGGCCGACAAGGTGCCGCTGGTGGTGCTGGCCGGCAAGGAATACGGTACCGGCTCGTCGCGTGACTGGGCTGCAAAGGGCACCCTGCTGTTGGGGGTGAAGGCGGTCATCGCCGAGAGCTTCGAGCGCATCCACCGCTCCAACCTGGTCGGCATGGGCGTGCTGCCGCTGCAGTTCCGCAATGGCGAGAACGCGCAGAGCCTGGGCCTGGACGGCTCGGAAGTGATCGACATCACCGGCCTGCAGGACGGTGCCAGCAAGCGCGCCACGGTCACCGCGACCAAGGCCGACGGCACCAAGAAGAGCTTCGAGGTTTCGGTGATGCTGCTGACCCCGAAGGAAGTCGAGTACTTCCGTCATGGCGGCCTGCTGCAGTACGTGCTGCGCCAGTTGGCCAGCAAGTAACGTTCCGCTCTCGGTAGAGTCGACTGCTGGTCGACTACCCAACAAAAGGGCCGGATCCTCGCGGATCCGGCCCTTCCTGTTTCTCTGCAGACAGGCATGGCCTGGCTCTACCGCATCTCCGGCGGCACCGGGATGGGCGCCAGGTGCGCGCTCAGCGGCGCGGCGCGTCCGGGTCGGTGCGCAGCGCCTTCAGCAGGCCCCACATGTAGAACGCCAGGGTGAACGAGAATGGCAGGCCGCACAGCACCACCGCCGTCTGCATTGCGCTGAAATTGCCGGCCAGCAGCAGCCCGACGCTGGCCACGGTGATGCCGACGGCCCAGAACACGCGCAGCCAGATCGGCGCGTCATGACCGTCTTCCACGCCATCGTCAACGCGACGGGTACACAGGTTGGCGATCATCAGCGTGCCCGAATCGACCGGGGTCAGGAACAGCACGAAGCCGATCACCACCGCGGCACCGGCCACGTACGGCGCGGCGGGCAGGTATTCCAGCAGCTTGAACAGCGTCATCGCCGCATCGTGCTGGGCCACGTCACCCAGGATCGCCTGGCCATGGTTGAGCACCAGGTCGATGGCGGTGTTGCCGAAGATCGACAGCCACGCCAGGGTGAAGCCGAGCGGGATCAGTAGCACGCCCATGATCACTTCGCGGATGGTGCGGCCACGCGAGATGCGTGCCACGAAAAGGCCGACGAACGGCGCCCAGGCGATCCACCAGGCCCAGTAGAACAGCGTCCACGAGCCCATCCACTCACGGCCCTTCGGGTCGTTGAGGTACATGTCGAAACTCTTGCGCACGAACGCACCGAGGTAATCGCCGGTGTTCTGGATCAGGCCATCGAACAGGTGCAGGGTCGGGCCGGTGACCAGCACGAACAGCAGCAGGCCGCACAGCAGGCGCACGTTGAGGTTGGACAACCAGGCAATGCCCTTCTCCACACCGGCGACCACGCCGATGGTGGCCACCACCATCATCACCAGCACGATCGCCACCAGCACCTGCGGCGTATCCGGGATGTGGAACAGGTAGACCAGGCCGGACTGCACCACCAGCGCGCCGATGCCGAGGTTGGTGACCATCGAGATCAGCGTGGCGAGGATGCCGAAGCCATCGACCATGTCGCCGATGCGACCATGGATGCGCTCACCGAAGATCGGGTACAGCGCCGAGCGCAGCGCCAGCGGCAGGTCACGGCGGTAGGCGAAATAGCCCAGTGCCACGCCGACCAGCGCATACAGCGCCCAGCCGTGCAGGCCCCAGTGCAGGAAGGTCAGCACCATCGCCTCGCGGCCGGCGGCCACGGTGCCGCCGGGTTGCCCGGGCGGATGCAGGAAGTGGTCCAGCGGCTCGTAGGCGCCGTAGTACAGCAGCGCGATGCCGATGCCGGCCGAGAACAGCATCGAGACCCAGGCGACGTAGCCGAAGGCCGGCGATTCCTCGTTGTGACCCAGGCGGATGCGGCCATACGGCGAGAACGCCAGCCACAGCACGAAGCCCAGGCACAGCACGATCAGCAGCATGTACCACCAGCCGAACGCGGCCGACACCTCGGCCTGCGCCCATTGCAGCCAGTGCTCGCTGCCTTCGGGATAGAGAACGGTGAGCAGCCCGAGGATGCCGATCGACACCGAGGAGCTGAAGAAGACAAAACGGTTCAAGCGCAGGGGCGAACGCTTGGGATGAGCCAGGGAAGACATGGGGTCGTCTCATCAAGTCCGAGGGAGCACATGGGCGGGGCCGGACCGGTAAACCGGGCCCATGGCGTGGGGCGCGAGCGCATCCTAGGGTTTATTGATTGAACGTTCAATCAATAAAAAGCATAATGGCGGGCAGCCCGATCCTTCGGGTCGCAATCCGTGGAGAGACAATGCCGAAGAAAGGCGTGGAACCGGTACGGCGCGAACAGCTGATCCGGGCCACTTTCCAGACCATCGACGAGATCGGCATGGCCGATGCGACCGTCGCCACCATCGCGAAGAAGGCAGGGCTGTCCAGCGGCATCGTCGCCCACTACTTCGGCGACAAGGACGGCCTGCTCAATGCTGCAATGCGGCAGATCCTGCGCGAGCTGAAGGACGCGGTCGCCCGCTACCGCGCCGACGCCAGCGACGACCCACGCGAGCAGCTGCGCGCCATCGTCGACGGCAACTTCGACGACAGCCAGATCAACGGCACCGCGATGCGCGTCTGGCTCACCTTCTGGGCCGCGAGCATGCACCAGCCGGAACTGGCCCGGCTGCAGCGCGCCAACGACCAGCGCCTGTTCTCCAACCTGTGCCACCAGTTCAACCGCCTGCTGCCCCACCCGCAGGCCCGCCTGGCCGCCCGCGGGCTGGCCGCGATGATCGATGGCCTGTGGCTGCGCGGCAGCCTGGTCGGCGGCCAGTTCAACGCCGAGAAGTCCCGGCGCATCGCTTACGGCTACATCGACTTCCAGTTGCAGGCTGTCGCGCTATAAGCGCTCCAGCACCCGCCCCCTTCCAAGGAGTACGCCCCATGACCACCCTGCCCGCCCAACAGCTCTACATCCACGGCCAGCGCGTCGATGCCACCAGCGGCAAGACCTTCAAGACCGTCAATCCGGCCACCGGTGAGGTGATCGCCGAAGTGCAGGTTGCCAGCCAGGCCGACGTCGAGCGTGCCGTGCAGAGCGCGTCCGAAGGCCAGAAGGTGTGGGCCGCGATGACCGCGATGGAGCGCTCGCGCATCCTGCGCCGCGCCGTTGAGATCCTGCGTGAGCGCAACGACGAGCTGGCCCACCTGGAAACCCTGGACACCGGCAAGGCGCTGGCCGAAACCACCACCGTGGACATCGTCACCGGCGCCGACGTGGTCGAGTACTACGCCGGCCTGGCCACCGCCATCGAAGGCATCCAGCTGCCGCTGCGCGAATCGAGCTTCTTCTACACCCGTCGCGAGCCGCTGGGCGTGGTCGCCGGCATCGGCGCCTGGAACTACCCGATCCAGATCGCCATGTGGAAGTCGGCCCCGGCGCTGGCTGCCGGCAACGCGATGGTGTTCAAGCCCTCCGAAGTGACCCCGCTGACCGCGATCCGGCTGGCCGAGATCTACACCGAAGCCGGCGTGCCGGCTGGCGTGTTCAACGTCGTGCAGGGCCCGGGCCGCGAGATCGGCCAGTGGCTGACCGAGCACCCGGTGATCGAGAAGATTTCCTTCACCGGCGGCGTCGCCACCGGCAAGAAGGTCATGGCCAGCGCCGCGTCCTCCTCACTGAAGGAAGTGACCATGGAGCTGGGCGGCAAGTCGCCGCTGGTGATCTGCGATGACGCCGACCTGGACCGCGCCGCCGACATCGCGGTGATGGCCAACTTCTTCAGCTCCGGCCAGGTCTGCACCAACGGCACCCGCGTGTTCGTGCCGCGCAGCATGCTCGCCGCGTTCGAGGCCGCCGTTGTCGAGCGCGTCAAGCGCATCCGCATCGGCGACCCGATGGCCGCCGAAACCAACTTCGGCCCGCTGACCAGCTTCCCGCACATGGAAAACGTGCTGCGCTACATCGAAAGCGGCAAGGCCGAAGGCGCCCGCCTGCTGACCGGCGGTGGCCGTGCCACCGAAGGCGCGCTGGCCAATGGCGCCTACGTTCTGCCGACCGTGTTCTCCGACTGCCGCGATGACATGACCATCGTCAAGGAAGAGATCTTCGGGCCGGTCATGAGCATCCTCGCCTACGACGACGAAGACGAAGTGGTGCGTCGCGCCAACGACACCACCTTCGGTCTGGCCGCCGGCGTGGTCAGCAAGGACATCAGCCGCGCCCACCGCATCATCCACCGCCTGGAAGCCGGCATCTGCTGGATCAATACGTGGGGTGAGTCTCCGGCCGAAATGCCGGTCGGTGGCTACAAGGAATCCGGCGTCGGCCGCGAGAACGGCATTTCCACCCTCGGCCACTACACCCGCATCAAGTCGGTGCAGGTGGAACTGGGCGACTACGCCAGCGTGTTCTGACCGGCGCGCCCCGAGCGCGCACCCTCGTCCGGCCACCGCGCCGATCCGACATTCCGCCGGGACGCCTGCACGCAGCGCGCCCCGGCCTGCAGGAGACACCCATGAGCACCCACAACGAGTACGACTACATCATCATCGGCGCCGGTTCGGCCGGCAACGTGCTGGCTACCCGCCTCACCGAAGATGCCGATGTCAGCGTGCTGCTGCTGGAAGCCGGTGGCCCGGACTACCGGCTCGACTTCCGTACCCAGATGCCGGCGGCACTGGCCTTCCCGCTGCAGGGCAAGCGCTACAACTGGGCGTACAAGACCGATCCCGAGCCCTTCATGAACAACCGCCGCATGGACTGCGGCCGCGGCAAGGGCCTGGGCGGCTCGTCGCTGATCAACGGCATGTGCTACATCCGCGGCAACGCGATGGATTACGACAACTGGGCCAGCATGCCGGGCCTGGAAGACTGGACCTACCTGGACTGCCTGCCATACTTCCGCAAGGCGGAAACCCGTGACATCGGCCCCAATGACTACCACGGTGGCGACGGCCCGCTGCGCGTGACCACGCCGAAGGCCGGTAACAACGAGCTGTTCGCTGCGATGGTCGAAGCCGGCGTACAGGCCGGCTACCCGCGCACCGACGACCTCAACGGCTACCAGCAGGAAGGCTTCGGCCCGATGGACCGCACGGTGACCCCGAAGGGCCGTCGCTCCAGCACCGCCCGTGGTTACCTGGACCTGGCCAAGCCGCGCCCGAACCTGACCATCGTCACCCACGCGCTTACCGACCGCATCCTGTTCTCGGGCAAGCGTGCGGTGGGCGTGCAGTGGCTGCGCAACGACCAGCCGCAGCGTGCCACCGCGCGCCGCGAAGTACTGCTGTGTGGCGGCGCCATCGCCTCGCCGCAGATCCTGCAGCGTTCGGGCGTCGGCCCGGCCGACCTGCTGCGCAGCCTGGACATCGACCTGGTGCACCACCTGCCGGGCGTCGGCGCCAACCTGCAGGACCACCTGGAGATGTACCTGCAGTACGAGTGCAAGAAGCCGGTCTCGCTGGCACCGGCACTGAAGCTGTACAACCAGCCGGCCATCGGCGCCGAGTGGCTGTTCCTGGGCACCGGCATCGGCGCCAGCAACCAGTTCGAGGCCGGCGGCTTCATCCGCAGCGACGCCGAATTCGACTGGCCGAACCTGCAGTACCACTTCCTGCCGGTGGCGATCAATTACAACGGCTCCAACCCGATCAAGGCGCACAGCTTCCAGATGCACGTCGGTTCGATGCGCTCGCCCAGCCGCGGCCGCATCCACGTGCGTTCGAAGGATCCGCGCGAACATCCGAGCATCCTCTTCAACTACATGTCGCATGAGCAGGACTGGCGCGAGTTCCGCGCGGCGATCCGCATCACCCGCGAGATCTTCGCGCAGCCGGCGCTGGCACCGTACAGCGGCCGCGAGATTTCCCCGGGCAGCGCGCTGCAGACCGATGCGCAGATCGATGCGTTCGTCCGCGAACATGCCGAGACCGCCTACCACCCGTCGTGCTCGAACAAGATGGGCCACGCCGATGACCCGATGGCGGTGGTCGACGGCCAGGGCCGCGTGCACGGGCTGGAAGGCCTGCGCATCGTCGATGCCTCGATCATGCCGCAGGTGGTGACCGGCAACCTCAACGCGCCGACCATCATGATGGCCGAGAAGCTGGCCGACGTGATCCGCGGCCGCACCCCGCTGGCCCGCAGCACCGCGCCGTACTACAAGGCCAACGGTGCACCGGTGCGCAAGCAGGACTGACGCAAGCGCCCCGCTTGGCGACACGGTCGTGCCGGCCGCTGGCCGGCATCCACCGGAATCCCGATCGAGCGCAGATGCCGGCCAGCGGCCGGCACGACCAAGCAAAGAGGCCCTTCGGGGCCTCTTCGCGTTTTCCCTACGGCGGGGTATGCTGCAATGAACGGCCATTGTCGCTACGCTCAGGGCCGGAACCTAATACATCACGATTCCTGGAGGGGGAATATGAGTCTGGATCGTCCCTGGCTGCAGAGCTATCCGAAAGGCGTTCCCGCCGAAATCGACATCAACGAGTTCCATTCGGTAGCTTCGGTCTTCGACGCTTCCGTCGCGAAATTCCGCGACCGTCCGGCCTACTCCAGCTTCGGCAAAGTGCTCACCTACGGTGAGACCGATGCGCTGGTCACCCAGTTCGCCGCCTACCTGCTGGGTGAGCTCAAGCTCAAGAAGGGTGACCGCGTCGCCCTGATGATGCCCAACTGCCTGCAGTACCCGGTGGCCACCTTCGGCGTGTTGCGCGCCGGACTGACCGTGGTCAACGTCAACCCGCTGTACACCGCGCGCGAACTCAAGCACCAGCTGGTCGACGCGGGCGTCAGTGCGCTGGTGGTGGTCGACAACTTCGGCGACACCGTCGAACAGGTCATCGCCGATACGCCGGTCAAGCACGTGGTCACCACCGGCCTGGGCGACCTGCTCGGCGCCAAGGGCGCGATCGTCAACTTCGTGCTGAAGTACGTCAAGAAGATGGTGCCCAACTACCACATCAAGGGCGCCGTCCGCTTCAGGCAGGCGCTCAAGCTGGGCAGCCGCCACGCGCTTCCGAAGGTCGAGATCGACCACGACGACATCGCTTTCCTGCAGTACACCGGCGGTACCACCGGCGTGGCCAAGGGCGCGATGCTGACCAACCGCAACCTGATTGCCAACATGCAGCAGGCGTCGGCGTGGCTGTCCACCTCGGGCATCGAGCCGGGCAAGGAAGTGATCATCACTGCCTTGCCGCTGTACCACATCTTCGCGTTGACCGCGAACGGCCTGGTCTTCATGAAGTTCGGTGGCTGCAACCACCTGATCACCAACCCGCGCGACATGAAGGGCTTCGTCAAGGAGCTCAAGGGCACCCGTTTCACCGCCATCACCGGCGTCAACACGCTGTTCAACGGCCTGCTCAACACGCCCGGCTTCGACGAGATCGACTTCTCTTCGGTCAAGTTCACCCTCGGCGGCGGCATGGCGGTACAACGTGCCGTGGCCGAACGCTGGAAGAAGGTTACCGGGGTGACCCTGGTCGAAGCCTATGGCCTGACCGAGACCTCGCCGGCGGCCTGCATCAACCCGCTCACCCTGCCCGAGTACAACGGCGCCATCGGCCTGCCGATCCCGTCCACCGATGCGTGCATCAAGGACGACAACGGCAACATCCTGGCGCTGGGCGAAGTGGGCGAGCTGTGCATCAAGGGCCCGCAGGTGATGAAGGGCTACTGGCAGCGCCCGGAGGAAACCGCCACAGCCATCGACGCCGACGGCTGGCTGCACACCGGCGACATGGCGAAGATGGACGAACAGGGCTTCTTCTACATCGTCGACCGCAAGAAGGACATGATCCTGGTGTCCGGCTTCAACGTGTACCCGAACGAGGTCGAGGACGTCATCGCGATGATGCCCGGCGTGTTGGAAGTGGCTGCGGTCGGTGTCCCGGACGAGAAGTCCGGCGAGGTCGTGAAGGTCGTGATCGTGAAGAAGGACCCGAACCTGACCGCGGAAATGGTCAAGGAACATGCCCGGGCCAACCTGACCGGTTACAAGCACCCCAGAATCGTAGAATTCCGAAAGGAGCTGCCGAAGACCAACGTCGGCAAGATTCTCCGTCGCGAGCTGCGTGATACGCCCGCCCAGTAAGGGTTTCCGGGCAACACGACAGTACAGGGGACCCCGCCGGAGACGGCGGGGTCTTTTTATTGCCGGAACATGGCCGGCCCGGCGCTTGCGGGCGGTTCACGACGGGTGCATAGAATCAGTCGCCGCCGCATGTTCAGCTCGCCCCCTCACTCCTCTCCGTCCGCTCTGCGGTTGGCCGGACGGTCATACGGAGAACTCCCATGTCTGCAGTACGCCCCATCATTACCCGCCCCTCGCAGCACCCTACCCTGCGTATCACCGAAGAACCCGAGCGGGATGTTTACTGGATCCATATGCACGCCAACCTGGTCAACCAGCCAGGCCGGCCGTGCTTCGCCTCGCGCCTGGTCGATGACATCGTCGACTACCAGCGCGAACTGGGCGATCGCCTCAGCGCCTCGCACGCTCTGTCACCCCATGTCGTACTTGCCTCGGACAGCGACGTGTTCAACCTGGGCGGCGATCTCGAACTGTTCTGCCGCCTGATCCGCGAAGGCGACCGTGCCCGCCTGCTCGACTATGCCCAGCGCTGCGTGCGCGGCGTGCATGCCTTCCATGCTGGCCTGGGCACCCGTGCCCACAGCATCGCCCTGGTCCAGGGAAACGCACTGGGGGGCGGCTTCGAGGCCGCACTGAGCTGCCACACCATCGTCGCCGAGGAAGGCGTGTTGATGGGCCTGCCGGAGGTGCTGTTCGACCTGTTCCCCGGCATGGGTGCCTACTCCTTCCTGTGCCAGCGGATCAGTCCGCGGCTGGCGGAGAAGATCATGCTGGAAGGCAACCTCTACACCGCCAGCCAGCTGAAGGAAATGGGCCTGGTCGACATCGTGGTGCCGGTGGGCGAAGGTGTTGCCGCAGTCGAACAGGTGATCAAGGAAAGCCGACGCATCCCACACGCCTGGGCGGCGATGCGTGAGGTCAACGAGATCGCCACCATGGTGCCGCTGCATGAAATGATGCGGATCACCGAGATCTGGGTAGACACTGCGATGCAGCTCGGCGAGAAGTCCCTGCGCACCATGGATCGGCTGGTACGGGCGCAGGCCCGGCGCAATGGCGACCCGGCCTGATCGTCTGGCGGGTCAGGACGGGCTGCGCTCGCTGTCGTCGCGGTGCGGTGCCCCCGCACTTCGGGCAGCCAACGCATTCCTGCCGTTGCGCAGAGCGGTCGCCAGGTTGCCGAGGCGGGAGCTCCATTCACCCTTCAGCTGCCAGTCCGCCATGCGCATGATTTCGCCACTGGAGGCGGCAACCTGGACAAGCCCCAGGTTGCTTGCCACGCCGCGCAGCGCGTGGGCGTGCTCGCGGAAATCCTCCCAGGCCTGGCGCTCGCCGCAGCCCTGGAGCTGGCCCATGCTCGCGTCGACGTCCGCCAGGCACTGGTCGATGAACTTGCGTTCGAAGCCATCGCCCATGCCCAGCGACGCCAGCTCGTCCAGCACCGCGGTATCGAGCACGCCATCGCCGACCGGCAATGCAGGCACCGACTGGATGCCGGGCTCGGCGCGGGTGTTGGCGGCGACATCGGCCAGCACTTCCAGCAGGCGGGTGGCCACCACGGGCTTGGCAAGGAAGGCGCGGGCGCCGGCCTGCTCGCAACGCAGGATGGACTCGGGGGTGACGTCTGCGCTCAGCACCATGACCGGAACGTAAGGCATGCCGCTGGCCTGCATCACCCGCAACTGCTTGAGCAGATCCAGTCCGCTCATGCCGGGCATGTGCAGGTCGACGATCGCTGCGTCGTAACTGGCCTGCTCCAACGCATCGAGCACTTCGGCGCCGCCGTTGACGCAGGTGACCTTGTGGCCGGCCTTCTCCAGCAGCCGCTGCAGCACCATGCGGTTGGCCTCGTGGTCGTCGGCGACCAGAACCCGCAGGCTCCGCACCCGTGCGCGATGGCGCAGGAAGGGATTGGAAAACGCGATGACATTGCCGGCTTCAGCCACCTCGGACGGAACCGCCGGGGCTGATGAGGTGTCTGCGACGTCCAGCGTGATCTCGACCCAGAACACGCTGCCGCGCGGGCTGTTCGGCGCATAGCCGACCTGCCCGCCCATCGACTCGACCAGGCCCTTGGCAATGGCGGTGCCCAGACCGGTGCCTTCATGGCGACGGGCCAGGCCGACATCGCCCTGCTCGAACGCATTGAACAGGCGTCCGCGCAACGCCACCGGCACGCCGATGCCGGTATCGACGATCTCGAATCGCAGGCGCATCCGCTCGCTGCCCAGCGCATCGGGGCTGGACACGCGCAGGTGCACGTAGCCACTGTCGGTGAACTTGACCGCGTTGCCCATCAGGTTCAGCAGGATCTGCTGCAGATGCCCGGCATCCCCGAGCAGGCGCGGCGGCACGTTGTCGTCCACCTGCACGCGATAATCCAGCGATTTGGAGCGGGTCTGCGGGGTCAGGATCAGGTTGATCGCCTGCAGCACGTCGGCCAGCGCGAACTCGTGCCACTCCACGCGCACCTTGCCAGCTTCGATCGCGGAGATGTCCAGCACCTCTTCCACCAGCGCCAGCAGGCTGCGGGTCGAGGCCTGGATGGTGTTCAGGCACTCGCGCTGTTCGTCGTCCAGGCGGGTGGTGGCCAGCACTTCGGTCATGCCGGCCAGCCCGTTCAACGGCGTGCGGAACTCATGGCTCATGTTGGCCAGGAAGCGGCTCTTGGCTTCGTTGGCCTGGCGCGCCTCGGCCACCGCCCGGGTCAAGGCATGCAGCAGCGAATCGAAGTACAGCGGAATCGCACCCAGGCCCAGCAACAGGCCCCAGCCCAGATAATCGTGGCCGCGCCAGTACGGCGACAGCATCACCGTGCACAGGAAGGCCAGGCAGCCCATGGCCGTGGCCACGCGCAGGTAGGTGCTGCCGTAGCGCATGCCGTTGCCGATCGTCACCCACAGCATCACCGCATACAGCGGTGCGGCCGGCTCGCCCTGGATGGTCATGATCCAGGCCATGCAGGTGTAATCGGTCAGCATGCCGATCACCCGGCGCACATGCGACACGCCCGGATTGACCAGGATCGCGGTCAGCAGGCCGGCGGAAATGGTCAGCTCGAAGGCGAGGATCAGCCACGTCGCCGTCAGCGCCTCACCGCCGCCGCTCAGCGAGCGCCAGCCGAGATAGCTGATGAACAGTGCCGTGATGATGATGCGGATCAGGTTCTGCGCGTGCTCGCTGTCCTCGCGCCCGGACAGGCGCTGCTTGAAGCGGGCCAACAGCGAGCGCTTGTCGGATCCAGCGGCGGGAATCGTATCCATGGTTGGATGTCGCATCCTTCGGCGCAGCAGGGAGGAGCAGCACAACGGTACTGCCAGCAACCCCAACCACAGGGAAATGGCCAGCCCCAGGTTGGCCTGCCAATAGGGAGTCAACAGCACGGTAGTGCCGAAACTGATCATCGCCAGCACGATGACAGCGGTCAGGTAACGCGGCCCGAAGCGCAGGCCGTTGCCCACCGTGACCCACATCACCACCGCATACACCCACGCCAGCGGCTCACCCATCTGGATCATGCCGATCGCGATCAGGCCGTAATCGGCCAGCATCCCGGCCACCCGCCGCGGGTCCGAGCGCTGCGGCTTCCACAGCAGCCAGCCGAACAACAGCAGCGACAGGCCCAGCCCGGTCAACGCCGTTGCCAGCGCGCCCTGGTACTGATCCAGCCGGTGCAGGCGGGCGCCGGACAACAGAACATAGACCAGGATCAGCGAGATCAGCACCACCCGCACGATCGCCTGGCCATGTTCCGAATCCGGACGCTGCGCCAGCCGACGCCTCACGCGTGCGAACAGGTCCTGCATGTCACCCACCCGGTCGCGTCGATGCCGTCGAGTGCTGGGCGCAGATATCCATCAACTGCTGGTGGCCGCGCATCAGCGCATCCACGCAACGCGGATCGAACAGTCGCCCACGCTGGGCGTACAGATAAGCCAGAGTGGCTTCCATGGTCCATGCTTCCTTGTACGGACGGGGCGAGATCAGCGCATCGAAGACGTCGGCGACAGCAACGATCCGCGCTTCCAGCGGGATCGCTTCGCCGACCAGGCCGTCGGGATAGCCGCTGCCGTCATAGCGCTCGTGATGGCGCAGCGCGATGAGCGCGCCCACCTGGATGAAACGGTTCTGGCTGCCACTGAGCAGCTCGTGGCCGATGCGTGGGTGCCGGCGCATGATCGCCAGCTCCTCGTCATTGAGCTTGCCCTGCTTGAGCAGCACCGCGTCGGGAATGGCGATCTTGCCCATGTCATGCAGCGGTGCCGCCATCTCGATCAGGCGCACGTCGTCTTCGGGCAGGCCAAGCTGCTCGGCGATCAGCCCCGCAACGCGCGCCATGCGTTCGAGATAGGCACTGGTGCCGGCATCACGGAACTCGATCGCCCGCGCCAATCGCGACAGGGTCTCGCGTTCGCGTTCCTCGACCTCGTGCATGCTGGCCAGCAGGCGCTGCTCCAGCGACAACGCCCGCTGCTTCACGTTCTCGGTCTGCTGGCGCAGCTGCAGCAGGTTGTAGCAGCGCGCGCGCAGTTCGCGCGGGCGGATCGGCTTGACCAGGAAGTCGATGACCCCCGCTTCCAGCGCCGCCTGGCGGATCGGCTCGTCGCCGACCACGGTGATCAGGATCACCGGGATATCGCGGTGCTTGGGCAGGCGCCGGAATCGACGGGCGAACTCCAGCCCGTCCATCTCCGGCATGCGGTAATCGAGCAGCAGCAGGTCGACCGGGTGCGCCTCGCACCAGGCCAATGCGGTCAGCGGATCACCGAAGTCATACACGCTCAGTTCCGGCGCGATGTCTTCGATGACGTGACGCAGCATCGTCCGCGCGGACGTCTGGTCGTCAACAATGACGATGTTCAACGCGTACTCCGCCTGGTTTCTCGACCATGCTGGATCATCAGCAGGCGAGGATACCCTGCTGCTGCGAACGCTCGCACCCTGCATCGGCCCGACTCCCGTGTCATGCGTCCCGGTTCATGATCGTCATCACATTGTGAAGCGGACTCTCCACAATGCGCACTCCCCCTGGCGCCGATCAAGCCATAACAGACGTCAAGGTAGTGCATTAACGATACGCCGAGCGCGGGAGGCGTCAATCGCGCCGTCTCATTTCGGGACGGCGCGCACAAACGGGAGTCAAAAAGACGACTTACTGCTCCGGACGCATGTACGGGAACAGCAGCACGTCACGGATCGAGCTGCTGCCGGTCAGAAGCATCACCAGGCGATCAACGCCGATGCCGAGGCCGCCGGTCGGGGCCATGCCGTACTCCAGCGCACGGATGTAGTCGGCGTCGTAATGCATCGCCTCGTCGTCGCCGCCTTCCTTCGCGGCCACCTGGGCCTGGAAACGCTGGGCCTGGTCTTCCGGGTCGTTCAGTTCGGAGAAGCCGTTGGCCAGCTCCTTGCCGTTGACGAACAGCTCGAAGCGATCCGTGTAGCCCGGGTCGTTGTCATTGGCACGGGCCAGCGGCGAGACCTCGACCGGATGGTCGGTGATGAAGGTCGGCTGGATCAGGGTGTGCTCGACCGTGGCCTCGAAGATCTCCAGCAACAGCTTGCCCCAGCCGTAGGACGGCTTGACGCGGATGTTCAAGCGCTCGCAATGGCGCAGCAGCGCATCGCGGTCAGTGCAATCAGCGGCCGAGATTTCCGGGTTGTGGTGGCGCACTGCCTCATCCATGCGCCAGCGGCGGAACGCCGGGCCCAGGTCGATCTTCGCGCCGTCCCATTCCACTTCGGTGCCACCGTTCACGGCCTTGGCCACATCACGGATCACACCCTCGGTCAGGTCCATGATTTCGTTGTACGTGGCATAGGCCTCGTACAGTTCCATCATGGTGAATTCCGGATTGTGGCGGGTGCTGACGCCTTCATTGCGGAAGTTGCGGTTGATCTCGTACACACGCTCCAGGCCACCCACGGTCAGGCGCTTGAGGTACAGCTCCGGCGCCACGCGCAGGTACAGGTCCAGGTCCAGCGCGTTGTGATGGGTGGTGAACGGCTTGGCCGCCGCGCCGCCGGGGATGTAATGCATCATCGGCGTCTCGACTTCCAGGAAGTCGCGGTTGTCCAGCCACGCGCGCATGGCGCGGATGATCTTCGAGCGCTTGATGAACACTGCGCGCGATTCCGGGGTCACGATCAGATCGACGTAACGCTGGCGGTAGCGCTGCTCGACGTCGGCCAGGCCGTGCCACTTGTCCGGCAGCGGGCGCAGCGACTTGGTCAGCAGGCGGATCGACTCGGCCTTGACCGACAGTTCGCCGGTCTTGGTACGGGTCAGGCCGCCTTCGACGGCGATGATGTCGCCCACGTCCCAGCCCTTGAAGGCCGTGTAGGCATCGCCCAGCACCGCGCCCTGCAGGAACAGCTGGATGCGGCCGGACTCGTCCTGGATCTGCGCGAAGCTGGCCTTGCCCATGATGCGCTTGGCCATCAGGCGGCCGGCCATCTTCACCTGGCGGCCGTTGCCTTCCAGCGCCTCGGCGGTCCAGGTCTCGGCATCGGCGAATTCTTCCTGCAGGCGGCCGGCGAAGTCCTCGCGACGGAAGTCGTTCGGGTACGCGATGCCCTGCCCACGCAGCGTTTTGAGTTTCTCGCGGCGCTCGGCGATCAACTTGTTTTCGTCAACGGGGGGGGTATCGGTAGCTTCGCTCATGGATCTGCGGGAATCGTGTAGTGAGGGGGGATGTTGCACCCGGCACAGCCGGTTGCCCAGCATACCAAAACCGCCCTGCCCCGGCCTTGGGCCGGGCCCGCCCAGATGGCCGCCAACCTTGGTTGGCGGTCCGTGTGTCGACCAAGGTCGACACCTACCGGATTCCGGGGAACGACGCCCCGGTAGTCGCCAACCTTGGTTGGCGCTCGTCCCGGCGTCAACCGTTCCCAGGGAACGCCTGCCGCAGCTCGTCCACCAGCACCCGCTGGTTCTCCGAATAGTCCACCGGCACCGACACCAGGTGCACCCCGCCCTCGTTGAAGGCCGCCTCCAGCGTCGGGATGAACTGCTCGATGGCGGGCACCTCGTGGCCCTTGCAGCCGTAGGCTTCCGCGTACTTCACGAAATCCGGGTTGCTGAAGGTCATGCCGTAGTCGGTGAAGCCATCTACCGCCTGCTTCCAGCGGATCATGCCGTAGGCGCCGTCGTTGAGGATCAGCACCACCAGGTTCAGGCCCAGCCGACGCGCGGTCTCCAGCTCCTGGCTGTTCATCATGAACCCGCCATCGCCGCACACCGCCAGCACCCGCCGCTGCGGGTACAGGATCGAAGCCATGATCGCCGACGGCAGGCCCGCGCCCATGGTCGCCAACGCATTGTCCAGCAGCAGCGTATTGGCCACCTGGGTGCGGTAATTGCGCGCGAACCAGATCTTGTACATGCCGTTGTCCAGCGCCACGATGCCGTCCGGCGGCATCACCTGGCGCACGTCGTGCACCAGCCGCTGAGGCGTGAATCCAGCCTCCTCGGCTCGGTCAGCCAGATGTTCCAGAATGGTCGCGCGCAGCGGCAGCAGCGCGTCAGCGTTCGGCACCGCGCCTTCGATACGATCGGCCAACTGGGTCAGCGAACGACCGATGTCACCGATCACTTCCACCTGGGGGAAGTACACCTGCTCCACGGCCGCCTGCGAGTAGCCGATATGGATCACGGTCGGCCCACCCGGGCGCATCACGAACGGCGGCTTCTCGGTGACCTCGTGGCCGATGGTCACGATCACGTCGGCCTGGTCGATCGCCATGTGCACGTAATCGCGCTCGGTCAGCGCCGCGGTGCCCATGTACAGGCCCGAACCACCGGCCACCGCGCCCTTGCCCATCTGCGTGGTGAAGAACGGAATGCCGGCGCGCAACACGAACGCCGACAGCGCTTCGCTGGACTGCGGCCGCGACGCCGCCGAGGCGATCATCAGCAGGGGGCGCTTGGCGTTGCGGATGATCTCCGCCGCCCGATCCAGCGCCTCCGGACTGGCAATGGGACGATCCACCGCGTGCGGCGGAATCAGCGCCACGCCCTCGACCTCATCGGCGGCGATATCTTCGGGCAGCTCCAGCAGCACCGGGCCCGGGCGCTCTTCCTGGGCGACACGGAACGCCTCGCGGACGATGGTCGGGATGGTGCGCGCCGAGACGATCTGACGCGCCAGCTTGGTCAGCGGCTTCATCGTGCTGACGATGTCGACGATCTGGAAGCGCGCCTGCTTGCTGGCGACGATGCCCTTCTGCCCGGTGATCATGATGACCGGCCATGCGCCAAGCAGCGCATACGCGGCGCCGGTGGTGAAATTCAGCGCGCCGGGGCCGAGCGTGGCCAGGCACACGCCCGGCTTGCCGGTCAGGCGGCCATAGGTGGCCGCCATGAACACCGCCGCCTGCTCGTGGCGGGTGATGACCAGCTCGATGCTGGAATGACGCAGCGACTCGACCACGTCGAGATTTTCTTCGCCGGGAATGCCGAAAATGCGCTCGACGCCTTCGTTCTCAAGTGCGGCGACAAGCAGATCTGAACCCTTGGACATTGGAATGCCGTCCTTTTCGCTGGACTGATGGTGGATCGTTGCAGGGAGGATGGAAGCTGCGCGTCAACGCTTGTCGAACCACACCGTCTGCGCGTTGACGAATTCGCGGATGCCGAAGTGCGAGAGCTCACGGCCGAAGCCGCTCTTCTTCACGCCGCCGATCGGCACGCGCGGATCGGACGCAGAGAAGCCGTTGACGAATACACCGCCGGTCTGCAGCCGGCGCGCCAGCTGCATCGCACGGGCGCGGTCGCCACTCCACAGGTTGCCGCTGAGGCCGAACTCGCTCTGGTTGGCCAGTTCCACCGCATGGTCGGCGTCGCGGGCGCGGCTGATCGAGGCCACCGGCCCGAACGTTTCGGTGTCGAAGGCCTGCATGCCCGGCTCAACCCCGGCCAGCACGGTGGGTGCATAGAACGCACCCGGACGATCCAGCTGGTGCCCGCCGACCAGCAGCTGCGCACCGGCGTCGACCGAAGCGCGTACCTGCGCGTCGAGCTGCTCCAGCAGATCCTGGCGCGCCATCGGGCCGATGCGGTTTGCCGGGTCACGGCCGTCGCCAATGGTCAGTGCCTGCACCTTCCGGCAGAACTGCGCCACGAAACGATCGTAGACCGCGTCTTCGACGATGATGCGCTTGCCGGCGATGCAGACCTGCCCGGTGTTCTGGAAGCGCGAGGCCACCGCCGCATCGACGGCCGCATCAAGATCGGCATCGGCCAGGACGATGAACGGATCGGAACCGCCCAGTTCCAGCACCACCTTCTTCAGCGCCTGCCCGGCCTGGGCAGCAATGCTGCGGCCGGCGGCCACACTTCCGGTCAGGGTCACCGCCGCGATGCGGTCATCGGCGATCGCGCGGCTGGTGCCCTCGCGGCTGATGTTGGCCGCGATGAAGGTGCCCTCCGGCAAGCCGGCATCGCGCCATGCGGCGTCGAGCAGCTGCGCGGTACCGACGATGTTCTCGGCCGGCTTCAGCAGGAAGCCGTTGCCGCCCATCAGGATCGGCACCGCCGCGCGCATCACCTGCCAGTACGGGAAGTTCCACGGCATGATGCCCAGCACCACGCCCAGCGGCAGGTAGGACACGTAAGCCTTGTCGTCGGGCACCTGGGTCGGTTCGTCGCGCAGGAACTGCGCACCGTTGTCGGCGTACCAGTCGCACAGCACAGCACACTTCTCGATTTCGGCCAGCGCTTCGGCCTGGACCTTGCCCATTTCGGCGGTAGCCAGCGCGGCCAGCTTTTCACGGTCACGGCGTAGTACCGCGGCCATCGCACGCAGTACGTCTGCGCGCTGTTCGAGGTTCTTGACGCTCCAGGCCGCAAAGCCGACCTGGCCGCGATCCAGGATTGTTTCCAGCTCGGCGTCGGTGGCGAAGGGATGGCTGGCGATCTGCTGGCCGGTGGCCGGATCGCGGGAAATGGCGGTGGTGGGGGCAGCGGACATGCAGGGCTCCTGTTGTCTCGACAACGGGCGGTGGCCCGTCTCCTGCACAGGAATGTGGACCCGAATGGCGGAGGCAACAAGGCGTCTGCTTATCCTGTGACCTGCACTTACCTGCCTGAATGGGGTTTTCGGCAGGGCTGCGCCCTGCACCCGCTACGATCCAGAGCAACAGCAACAGCAACAGCAACAGCAGAAGCTGGTTTCCTGAGGGATGGCGGGGTGGGTCCGGTTGCGGGAGACGCCGTAAACCCTTCCATGGGGGCTTGGCCGCGGCATCCATGCCGCGGACACTCCCGCAACCGGACCCATCCCGCCTTCGACAGAGTTCTGCGATCTGTCGGGACGGCGCTCTGCGTCGCTGTTGGTGGGTGTCGACCTTGGTCGACACAGTAGATCCACGCCATGCGTGGATGACTCATTCGATATCTGAGAGAAAAATCGTGTCGACCAAGGTCGACACCTACCAACAGCCGCGCGGAACAAAGCCGCAGTTGCCAACAACCGCGCGAAATCTGTCTGAGGTGGGGTGGTGTGGGTTGGCAGGACCGTTGGCGCCATGGATGGCGCCATCGAGCCCCCATGGACGGGTTTACGGCGTGTCCTGTCAACCCACACCACCCCGCCATCCCTCGGATAGTCCGCTGTTGCTGTTGCCGTTGCTGTCGCTTCGGCCTCTGCGGGTGCAGGGCGCAGCCCTGCCGAACACCCCCCTACTTCCGCGGCAGGTAGGTCACCAGGGAAAGGTCATGCCGGCTCTCCGGCACCAGCGCCACGTACTGCAGGTCCAGCAACCCGCGCGTAGGGTGGTTCAGCTTCTTCGCCCCTTCATCGAACCGGCGCACATCGTGCTCCGGCCACCACTGGCGGAACTCCTCGCTGTGCGCCGAGATGTCCTCGACCAGCGCCAGGAACGGCGCCTTGTCTGGCGCCTGCGCCATCGCCGCGCGGAAGCCTGCCAGCAGGCCGCGGGTCATTTCTTCCCAATTGAGGATCAGCGTGCGGTACGGCGGGTACAGGAACATCAGCCGCAGCGTATTGCGCTCGTGCGGCGCCAGCTGGCTGTAGTCCACGAACAGATCGGCGATGGCCGGGTTCCAGGCCAGGATGTCGAAGCGGGTGTTGCGCACGTACGCCGGGATCGGCTGCATCGCCTCCACCAGCTGGCGCAGGCCGTCGGTCACACTCTCGTCCGGTGATTCCAGCGGCACGCCGTAGCCGGACAGCGCGAAGGCATAGGCGCGTTCGTCGTCGCTCATGCGCAGCACCTGTGCCAGGCGCTCAAGCACTTCGGGAGAGGCGCGCACTTCACGACCCTGCTCGATCCAGGTGTACCAGCTCACGCTGACCCCGATCGCCAGCGCCACTTCCTCGCGCTTCAGGCCCGGGGTGCGCCGCCGCCCGGCCGGCAGGCCGAGCGTGGCGGGGTCGACACGGGCGCGGCACGCCTTGAGGAAGCCGCCGAGTTCCTTGCGTTCACTTTCGCTGCGCATCATCGCTACCGCCGTACCCGTTGTAGCGTCGAGCCATGCTCGACGCATCTGCTACTGCGCCAACAGCAGCCGAGCATGGGCTCGGCTCTACCGGAAGCGTGATCAGCCACCCTCGGCGTTGCGCACGAGGGTGACGACATCCGCGCAGGCGCGCCGATCAGGCATCGACGCGCTTGGAGCCCACGGCCAGGCCGGCCTTCAGGCTGGCCTCGACGAACTCGTCCAGATCGCCGTCCAGCACCTTCTGCGTATCCGAACGTTCGATGCCGGTACGCAGGTCCTTGATGCGGCTCTGGTCGAGCACGTAATTGCGGATCTGGCTGCCCCAGCCGATGTCGGACTTGGTCGCTTCCACGGCGTCCTTTTCGGCGTTGCGCTTCTGGATCTCCAGCTCGTACAGCTTGGCGGCCAGCATCTTCATCGCGTTGTCGCGGTTCTGGTGCTGGCTGCGGCCGGTCTGGCAGGCCACGACGATGTTGGTCGGGATGTGGGTGATGCGCACCGCCGACTCGGTCTTGTTGACGTGCTGGCCACCGGCACCCGACGAACGGTACACGTCGGTACGCAGGTCGGCCGGATTGATGGTGATGTCGATGTTGTCATCGATTTCCGGCGACACGAACACCGAGGTGAAGCTGGTGTGGCGGCGGTTGTCCGAGTCGAACGGCGACTTGCGCACCAGGCGGTGCACACCGGTCTCGGTCTTCAGCCAGCCATAGGCATAGTCGCCTTCCACGCGCAGCGTGGCCGACTTGATGCCAGCAACGTCGCCGCCGGAGACTTCCATCAGCTCGGTCTTCCACCCACGCGATTCACACCAGCGCAGGTACATGCGCAGCAGGATCTCGGCCCAGTCCTGGGCTTCGGTACCACCGGCACCGGCCTGGATGTCGACGAACGCGGCCGCATTGTCCATCTCGCCGGAGAACATGCGCTGGAACTCCAGCTTCTCCACGTGCGCCTGGTGCTTGTCGAGGTCGGCGACCACCGCCAGTGCGGTGTCCTCGTCCTGCTCGGACTCGGCCAGCTCGAGCAGTTCGGTGGCGTCGTTCAGGCCATCCAGCACCGAGGCGATGCCGCCCACGGTCTTTTCCAGGCTGGAACGTTCGCGGCCCAGGTTCTGGGCGTACTCGGCGTTGTTCCAGACGTCGGGGCTTTCCAGCTCCCGCGTTACTTCTTCAAGACGCTCTTTCTTGGCGTCGTAGTCAAAGATACCCCCGAAGCGACAGCACGCGATCGGTCAGATCGGTGATGCGCTGGCGGACAGGATTCAGTTCGATCATGTCGGCGGTTATGCATTCAAAAGATGACTGCCAATGATACCGCAGGCCGGGGGCGCCCGGAATGAGGGACCAGGCCTGCCGCTGGGAGCCAACCACTGGTAGACCCGCCTCTGTAGAGTCGACTGTCAGTCGACTGCTTTTCATTCAGGTTGCGGTGGAGCCCGCGCTGCGCGCGATAGTCGACCAACAGTCGACTCTACCCGCGCCCGCGCCGCCCAGCGCCTGCCGCAGGACCGGCAGCTGGCGCCGGCTGCAGGGCACTTTGGCTCCATCGGCCATGTGCAGCAGGGCCTCGCCGCCATCCAGCGGCTCGATCGAGCGCAACTGGCCGCGATTGATCAGCCAGCTGCGGTGCGGGCGCAGGAACTCGCCCGGGTCCAGCCGCTGCTCCAGCACCGCCATGGTGATGCGCAGCGGGTAGTCGTGGCCGCGTACCCGCAAGTTCACGTAGTTCCCCGCCGCCTGGGCGTACTCCACGTCTGCCGTGGCCACCAGGAACTCCTTGCCCAGCTTGCGCACCAGGAAGTGCTGGGGGCGCTCGACCGGTTCCACCGGCGGGCCGACGTCGGGCTCGGCCAGCAGGCGCGCCTCGCCCTGCCTGCGCCGGCCGAACCAGCTGGCGAAGTGCTCCAGCGCGACGAAAATCGCGAACGTGCGCACATCCTTCAGGTATTCATACGCAAAACGCTCCAACCAGCCGGCATCATCCTGGTAGCGGTAGCCCAGCGACGCGTAGGCCAGGTGCCGCAGCAGCATCATCCCCACCACATGCAGCAACGACCAGCCGACGCTGGCCAGCAGATACAGCGGCAACCGCCGCTTCCAGGTATCGGCATGCAGCGGCCAGCGCTCACAGCTCCACCACAGCAACGGCAGGGTCAACAGGATCAGGCCGAGGCTGCTGAACTCCCAGATCAAGGGTTCCCACAAGCCGAGATCAGCGCCGCGGCGACTGGCATCCATAACATCGACCAACGCGTTGGCCACCGCCGAGGCCGACAGGATTGCCGCCCATACCAGCAGTCGGGTTGAAATGCGCCAGCGCGGTGGTCGGCCCTGGGTCATTGCTGCATCCATGTCGTTGCGGTGCTCCAGCCTGCCTCAAGGGACCAAGGGTAGCGGCTCCATTGGTCCCACCACCCCCGCCATTGGTCACTGCGTCGGTTCCAGCGGCCCCTTGCCGGTCGCCGCACGGACCGGACGGCGTCACCTTGGCTCGACTCTCCGGCACACCACCACCATGACCCGACGCTACGACATCGACGCCCTGCGCGTGTTCGCCTTCGCCCTGCTGATCCTCTACCACACCGCCATGGCCTACGTGGACGACTGGGGCTTTCACCTCAAGAGCGTGCATACCGCCGAATGGCTGCAGTGGCCGATGCTGTTCGTCAACCGCTGGCGGATGTCGCTGCTGTTCCTGATCTCGGGTATCGCCATCGCGCTGATGCGGCCGGAAGGCAGGTTGCTGCGCTTCGCCGGCCTGCGCACCTGGCGGCTGCTGCTGCCGCTGCTGTTCGGCATGTTCGTGATCGTGCCGATCCAACCCTACTGCGAAGGCGTAGCCAACGGCCACGTGGCACCCGGCTTCGGCCACTTCCTGCTGCGCTATTGGCAGGTGCGGCCGTGGCCGGAAGGGAGCTTTGCCGGTTGGCAGTACGGCATCACCTGGAACCATCTGTGGTACCTGGCGTATCTCTGGAACTACACGCTGGCCCTGGCCCTTTTGATGCCGTTGCTGGGAACGGCGGTGGTGCGCCGCGCGGTGGCGTTCTGCGCAGCATCGCCGATGCTGCTGATCGGCCTTCCGTCCGCCCTGCTGCTGGCCTGGGTGATCTGGCTGGAGCCGATCTACCCGTCCACCAATGCCCTGCTCAGCGACTGGTACCAGCACGCGAAGTACGCAACCGTATTCCTGGCCGGCTACCTGCTGGGTCGTGAGCCGGTGTTCTGGCAGCGCGTGGTCGCCCTGCGCCGCACCACGCTGTGGCTGGCGCTTGCTGCCGTTGGCTGGTATCTGGGGTTGCGCATCCTCGGCCAGGTGCTGCCCGCCGACTCACCGCTGCGGCAATGGCCCGAACCGTTCTGGGACCTGCAGGGCCGGGCCAGCCAGTCGCTGTACGTCTGGACCGCGCTGCTGAGCATCCTCGGCTGGGGCAAAGTCTTCCTCGACCGCCCGTTCCGCTGGCTGCCGTACTGCACCGAGGCGATCTATCCCTGGTACATGCTGCACCAGAGCCTGATCATCGCCCTGCTGTTCTGGCTCAAGCCGTTGCAACTGGGTCCTTGGCTGGAGCCGTCGCTACTGCTGGGCGGCACCGTCGGCGGCTGCATGCTGATCCACGAACTGCTGATCCGACGCTCCCGCTGGCTGCGGCCCCTGTTCGGCCTGAAGGCCGATCCGCTATCGTCACCGGCGGTACGCGCCGCCACGGCGCGATGAGGACAACGGATGTTCCAGACCCACTGGCACCTGTGGCTGCAGCAGACCTTCGACGGCGGCTGGATGCTGGCGCTGATGCAGTTCATCAGCCTGCTCGGCTACGAAATGGCCTACACCGCGCTGATCCTGCTCTGCGCGTTCGGCGCACGATTGCGCGCCGGCCTGTGCGTGATGCTGGCGGTACTGATGATGGCCTGCGCCACCCACGCGATCAAGCAGGGTGCCGCCCTGCCCCGCCCATCGGACGTGGATGCACGCGTGCTGGACAAAGGGGTGCCGTCGCATCCGTTCGTGGTCGATGGCGGAGGGCACACGTTCTGGTCCCTGCCTGATTCCCGGGCCACCGCGATGCTGCGCGCGCAGCCCGATGCCGACTATGGCTTCAACAGTGGCCACGTCGGCGTAGCCACCGCCGCCGGCGTGGGCCTGCTGCTGGCGTTCGGCATCCGCCGCCGCTGGCTGCGCTGGGCATTGGCGTTCGGTTGGCCACTGCTGATGGCGGTGTCACGGATGTACCTGGGCCGGCATTTCCTGGCCGACGTGCTGGCCGGCTGGCTGGTCGGCATCGGTGTTGCGTTGCTGGCGTGGCAGTTGATGCCAGGCATGCGCTCAAACCAGCGTTGGCAGCTGCCGGTCCTGCCGGGGCTGGGCGTGCTGATGGCCTGGGCGGCGGTAACCACCCGCTTCGTTCCGGTGGGTGAAGCCGGTCGACTGCTCGCACTGGGCCTGCTGGTGGCGTGGCTGCAATGGCGTGGCTGGCCGAAGGACCCGCAGGGTATCGTGCAGCGGATATTGCGCGTGTTGGGCGTGGTGCTGATCTACCTGCTGGCGCGGCCGTTGATCGACTGGCTTGCCGGAACTGCGGCGCTGCCGGAGGTACCGGCGACCGAGCTGCTGTGGCAGACCGTGGGCACGCTGTTGATCCTCGGCGGCGGCGTGGCGCTGACGCGGTGGATTCCGCGCCAGCGCCTTCCAGCAGTCGAAGACGTGCGGTAGATCCACGCCATGCGCGGACAGGCCCTTCCCCGGCTGTGCAGCCGCCGGGCATGGCCCGGCACTACCGCACCTCGAATTCGCCCACCAGCACGGTTTCGGCGCGATCCTTCAACCGCATCGTGACCATCTGGTCCTTTTGCTTCGACGTGCCCCAGTGGGTGGTCAGGCGCAGCATCAGCGTCGTCGCCCCGGTCACCAGCTGCTGGCGGCTGCCGAAGTAGTTCGCCTCCACCTTGTACTTGCCCGGCTTGGCATTGCGTAGCGAGAACTGCTCGGGACCATAGCCGCCGGTGAAGTCCTGCGACATCTGCCCGCCCTGGTAGGTCAGGCGGTTGCCGTAGTAGGCGCGCTCGCCGTTCGGGTCGGTCACCCACAGGTCCATGTCGCTGTTGTCGGCGTCCCACGACAGCACCACGCGCAGGTCCAGTGGCATTGCCTGCAGCAGGCGCGGGTCGATGCTGGTGGTATCCAGCCGGGGCGTGCTGCGGGCCACCAGGTTGGTCAGTTCATCCAATGCGATCAGGGCGATGCCATCGAAGCGGCTGTCCCACGGCCGCACCACCACCTGGTACAGCGGCGCCAGCGCCTGCTGCGGCTTGCCGGCCGCTGCCAGTGCCAGGCCCAAGTCGCGGAAGCTCTGCGGCTCTTCCTGGCCCATCGCCAGCACCTGCTCGAACACCGGCACCGCCAGTGCGGGGGCATCAGCCTGCATCAGCCGGTAACCGAGCACGCGCAGCAGGTGCCGGTTGTCCAGGTCCATCTCGGCCAGGTTCGACAGCACACGCAGTGCCAGGTCGCGCTGACCCTGCTCCAGCAGCAGGTCGGCTACGTCGAGGAAGAACGCGCTGCTGTCGGCATGCGCATCGCGCTCGGCCAGGTAGCGGTCATACAGTTGCGACGCCGGGCCCTGGCGCAGGCGCCGGGCGATGGCCGAATCCGACTGCCAGGCCGCCAGCTGGATACCGAGCTCGCCCTCGTTGGCGGCAGCGGGCGCAGCGACACGACCACCAGTGACCGTGATTGAATCCAGGGCCTTGTTCGATGCAGGCGCCGAGCGACGTGCACGCGCGCTGCTGGCTTCCATGCGCTGCTCGGCGGCGGCGGCCAGCGGTGCCGGGGCGGGCGGTGCCGCAGGGGCCGGCGCGGCGAGCATTGCCACCGGCGCCGATTCCATCGCGTAGTCCGCCGAGGCCACTTCCAGCGCCCCGCCCTTCGCCTGCGGCGGCACACCCTTCGGCCAGCTGCGGCTCCACCACTGCTGGCGCTCCTTCCAGCGTGCCGCCACTTCATCCATGCGCTCGCGATCAGCAGCGGCGCGATCTCTTACCTGCACTGCAAACCTGGCGTCGTACCCGGCGCGCAGCGTGCCCGAAGGGCGGATCGCATAGCGCAGGTAGTCCTCCAACGTCTCCAGCACGATCAGCGAGGTGTCCGGGCCGACCAGGCCAAACTGCTGCGACAGCCGCTGCATCGCCTCGCGGTTGCCACGGCGGTCGGCGGCCAGCTGCTGCAGGCGCGCCTGCGCCCACAAGCCCGCCAGCAGTTCTCCGTCGTTGCTCTTCTGCGTGGCGGGCAGCGCCTGCCATTCGCCGCCACCCACGCGCACCCGCATCGGCACACTGTCGGCCGCCAGTCGTGCATGCAGCCACAACCAGCCCTGGGCTTCACTGCGACGATCGATCACCACGTCCTGCACGCCGCGCCCTGCATCGACCTGCACATCCAGCGGCGACGACAGCAGCTCGCGCGCCGCCGCATCAACATCCTCGCCCAGCGCAACGAAGCGGCCGCCACGCGCTTCGGTCCAACCACGCAGTCGCACGGCATCGGTGCGCGCACCGGCGCTGCTGACCGCAAACAGGCGTTGATCCGGCGCCATCGCCGGCAGCTGTTCCGGCCCGTAGGTCAACAGCCCATCGCTGACCAGCAGGTACTCCTTCACGCCCGGCTGCGACTGCCACTGCGCCAGCGCGCTGGCACCGTCCGGGCGCACCGCCTGCAGTGCTGCGCGCAGCTCGTTCCAGTTACCGGCGCGGATGCGGAAGCGACGCACCGGTTCAGCGCGATCACGCAGCACGGTCAAGGCCACGGTGCCGTCACCCAGCGCTGCGAAATAGCGATCCAGCAGGGCGAACTCACGCGTGCGATCGCGCTGCCCCGCCGAACCGGAGCCGTCCCAAAGCAGGCCGATCTCGCTGGGCAACGTGCGGGGTGTACTGCTGGCCGCCACCGGCAGCTGTGCCAACAGGTAGTGCCCATCCTGCCAGGGCGCCACCTGCACCTGTGCGTGGCGGGCTGCCGGCAGGTTCCACTGGAGTTGCTTCGGCAGCTGCGCACCCTTGCCCTGCCACTGCAGCTGGCCCGCGCTGATGCGGAATGGCGCAGTACCTGCGGTGGCCGCGTCGGGAGCATGCACCTTCAGTTCAACCGAGGCTGCACCGGCGGCGAACTGCAGCGGCAGCGTCCACTGCCAGCTTTGGCCGGCGAAGGCCAGCGGTTCGCGGATCACCAGCTGCACACGCCGACTGCCACCGGCCGGCAGCGGGTAGACGCGCAGGCGGAACTGGTTGCCGGCGGTCTGTTCCAGCAGGCCCGGATCGACACCACGGCGGGCGATTTCCTCGAACACCTGGCGGCCGCGGTCCTTGGCCACCGGCACCGCGTCACGCATCTCGCCGTTGATATCCAGCGCGAAGCCGGTGATCTGCTGGCCATCAGCCAGCGGGAACTGCAGCTCACCCTCCAGCACACGACGGTTCGGGTTGTGGAATTCCAAGGTGATCCGGGTCTGGGCAACGCCGGCCTGGACCTCGCCTTCGATGCGGGCGTGTCGCAGTTGGACCGCCTGCTCGGCAGCCGGGGCAATCAGCAACGGCGTGCTGGCCTGCGGCCGGGAGATCGGCGGCGACTGCGCGCCAGCGGGCCAGGCCGCAAGGGCCAGCAACAACACAGTGCAGCAACGGGCGAAGACCATGACAGGACTCCAGTGGGATCGTGGATCGTTGAACGCACCAGCAACCGTAACGGGGTTGGCGGGCCCCCAAAAAGGGGACGGAGGGGATTAAGTCGCAATTGGCAAACAAGGCAAAAGCGGCTTAATCCCCTCCGTCCCCTTTTTTTAGGCGGGCAGGCAGTGTTCGATGATCAGCTGGATGGCGCTGCCGCCACGGTAGTCATCGCAGGCCAGTCGGTAGGCCAGGTGGACGTGACGTGATGGCGCGTTGCCGTGCCAGCCGCCGAAATGAATGGCGTTGATCGTGCCGGGTACGCCCGGCAGGCGCAGTTCCAGCTTGAGGTGGCGTTCCTTCAGTACTCGCCAGTTGGCCACTTCGAAGTGGCCGTCGAACAGTGGCTCGGGGAAACCCTGGCCCCACGGCCCGGCCAGGCGCAGCGCATCGGCGTGGCGATGGTCCAGCTCATCCGCCGCCAGTTCGCCGTCACTGAGCACCTGCTGCTGCAGTGCGGCCGGATCGAGCATCTCCAGCACCACGGCGACGAAGGCGGCCTTGAAGTCATCGACGTGATCCAGCCGCATGCTCAGCCCGGCCGCCATGGCATGCCCACCGAAGCGCTCGATCAGGCCCGGATGGCGCGCATCGACCAACGCCAGCGCGTCACGGATGTGCAGGCCGGGAATGGAGCGCGCCGAGCCACGCAGGGTGTCGGCGCCCGGTTCGGCCGGGGCAAAGGCGATCACCGGGCGATGCAGGCGATCCTTCATCTTCGAAGCGACCAGGCCGACCACACCGGGATGCCAGTCGGCATCGAACAGGCAGGCCGCGACCG
The DNA here is from genome assembly GCF_014145825.1 of Stenotrophomonas sp. I18B00994. Lineage (NCBI taxonomy): Bacteria > Pseudomonadati > Pseudomonadota > Gammaproteobacteria > Lysobacterales > Lysobacteraceae > Stenotrophomonas > Stenotrophomonas sp. I18B00994. Next base: position 90,827 of record NZ_JACIUW010000005.1, read on the forward strand.
GTCGCTGACCGGCCATGTCCAGCACCACGCGGGTCAAGGCCTGCTCGGCGTCGTCAGTCATCGACTGCTGGACGGCGCGCCGTTCCGAGTTGATCTGCTCCAGCGTCTGCGCGATCTCCCGCGCCTGGCGCGGGTCTTCGGTCAGCAACAGCGCGATGCCCAGCGCCATGTCTTCCAGCCGGCCCGCCGCGTTCAGGCGTGGGCCGAGTGCGAAGCCGATGTCGGTGGCGGTCAGCCGCGCCGCGTCACGGCCGCTGGCTTCGATCAGCGCTCGCAGACCGACGCAGCCCTGCCCCGCGCGCAGACGGCGCAGGCCCGCGCTGACCAGTGCCCGGTTGTTCGGATCCAGCGCCACCAGGTCGGCGACGGTGCCGACCGCCACCAGGTCCAGCAGCGTGGTCAGGTCCGGCCCCTTGCCATCGGCGAAGACGCCGGCCTCGCGCATGTGACGGCGCAGCGCCATCAGCACGTAGAAGATCACACCGACGCCGGCCAGCGACTTGCTGGGGAACGCATCACCGTCGAGATTGGGATCGACGATGACATCGGCCGGCGGCAGCTGCGGCCCGGGAAGGTGATGGTCGGTGACCAGCACCTGCCAGCCCCGCGCCTTGGCCGCGATCACGCCCGCATGGCAGGCGATGCCGTGGTCGACCGTGACCAGCAGGTCCGGCTGCAGCGCGGCCAGCTCCTCCACCAGAGAAGGTGACAGGCCGTAGCCGTGCACCATGCGGTTCGGCACCGCGTGGAAGACGTGTTGCGCGCCGAGCATGCGCAGGCCACGCACGCCGACCGCACAGGCGGTGGCGCCATCGCAATCGAAATCGCCGACCACCAGGATGCGCTTGTCGTTGGCGATGGCCTCGATCAGCAGACCCACCGCATCATCGATGCCGGTCAGCAGCTCCGGCGCGTGGAGGCTGCCCAGCTTCGGCAGTGCCAGCTCTGGCGTACCGGCGCCGCGGCTGGCATAGAGTCGCGCCAGCAGTGGCAGCGTGCCGTCTGGCCAGCTGCCGGGTACGACCGCATCGCGGCGGCGGATCATCGGCGTATCAGAGGACGGCTGCGCAGCATCGGCGGCAAGGGACATCGGCATCGCCGGGTTGCGGAAGACATCCCCATGATAGCGCGGGGTCGGATCTCTCTGCCCGCAGGAGGCTCCACCCCGATCGCTGGCATTTGGAATCTGCCAGCCTATCTTCCATGCTTGTCGGCCCGGAAATGGACTTCAACGCATGCATCGTACGCTCCTTCCCGCGCTGCTGGGCCTCGCCCTGGCCCCGGCCACCCACGCCGCCACGCCCGAACCGAAGGCCGGCGTGCAGTTCCAACACAACGACTGGTCGCTGGCCTGTGACAACACCGGCACCTGCCGCGCCGCCGGCTACAGTCCGGAACAACCCGGCAATCTGCTCAGCCTGATGCTGGAACGCGTGGGCGGCCCGGGTACGAAGGTGCTCGCGCGGCTGCGCAACGGCGAGGATGGCGAAAGCGCGACGCCGACCGGGGCGCTGCGCCTGCGCCTGAACGGCAAGGACCTGGGCCCGGTGCGCGACACCGGCGACGGAGATCAAGTACTGCTGCAGCAGGGACAGACCGATGCGCTGGTCGCCGCGCTGCCGCGCCACGCACGCATCGACATCATCGACGGCAAGGGCAAGGCGTGGCCGATCTCCGACAGCGGTGCAGCGGCCGTACTGCTGAAGATGGACGAGGCCCAGGGCCGGCTGGGCACACCCGGTGCGCTGGTGCGGCGTGGCGACAAGCCCGAAGCGAGCGTGCCTGCGGCGTTGCCGGTGCCAGTGATCATGCGCGGCACGCTGATGGCACCGCGCGCCTCGGACGCGGCACTGGCGAACGCACCGGGCCTGCGCAAGGCACTGATCGCCAGCCTGCCGAAGCCGGATGAGTGCGGCCGCCTGAGCGAGGGTGGGACAGACGAGATCGAGATCCAGCGACTGGACGCCCAGCATGTACTGGCAAGCACCAGCTGCTTCATGGGTGCCTACAACTTCAGCAGCGGCTACTGGGTAGTGCAGGACAAGGCGCCGTACCAGGCGAAGTTCGTGACCTCCAACGCGGAGGACTTTGATCGCGATGACGCGACGCTGCGCGGGCGCTTCCGTGGGCGCGGCATCGGTGACTGCTTCTCCGGCCACGACTGGGCCTGGGATGGTGCGCGATTCGTGAAGAGCGGCGAGTTCACCACCGGGCAGTGCCGCGGCGTGGCGGGAGGGCATTGGCAGCTGCCGACCGTGGTCAGCACGGTGAGGTGATTGTTTGCAGGGCTGCGCCCTGCACCTGCCGAAGCAACATCCGAAGCAACAGCAACAGCGGGGAGTCCGTGGGTTGGCGGGGCGGTGTCGGATTGCGGGGACGCCGCAAGTACGTCCCTGTAGGCTTGGCAGCCGCATCCATGCGGCTGACACCCCGCAATCCGACACCGCCCCACCTTCGACAGGTTCACGCCGCTGCTGGTAGGTGTCGACCTTGGTCGACACATCTTTCAGATATCGATAGACAAAATGGGGTCAGAGCCGTTTTCCCTAGGAAAACGGATCCGACCCCGCTCGGCCGAGGCCCCGATCAGTCGTGAAGCTGGCGCGGCTTCTTCCAGAACTGCCAGCGCTGTCCGCGATCCAGCTGGAACTGCAGGCCGTCCTCGAAATCCAGCACCAGCCGCTGCAGCTCGCCGCGCTTCAGCGCGGCCAGCAGCGGACGGATCGCATCGTTGCCGAGCTGCTGCAGCGAGCGCAGCTGGCGCAGATCAACCAGTGCATCCACCGCCTGCTCGCCATCCACGGCTACGCCAGCCGCAAGAGCCAGGCCCTGCAGCAGCGCATCGCGGCTGCGCACCTGCGCATGCGGCGTGCTGACCGATACCGGCATCACGCCACCACCCCAGAACCACAGCGAATTGATCGGCTGTTGTCCCTGCGCGGCGCGCTGCTGGTTCCAGGAATGGTTGTGCAGCAGTACCTGCGCTTCGGTCATCAGCGCCCGCCAACGGCGGCCGACCTCGCCTTCCGGCAGGTGCGAGAACAGGTCATCGCCCAGCACCTCGTCCGGACTGTCGAAGTCCGGCAGGGCCAGGTCGATCGGCAGGCGCAGGTACCAGCGCGAAGGGTCCGGTGCGTCGAGCACGAATCCGGCATCGGCGAACAACGGCTGCAGCACCGGCAGCAGGGCCAGGCAGTCGGCCAGGGTCGGTCGCAGCGTTTCGCCGTAGGCCATCATCCGCGCGCCATGCATGTCCGGCACCATGCAGGCCGGATCGGCACGCAGCCAGCTGGCGCCAGCGGCATCGCCGACGTCGCGCTGGCGGGTCAACGCGGCCACCGGCCATTGCGGCGCGGCGACCGTGAAATGGCGCGTCAGCTGCGCGCGTTCACCCGGTGCGACCTGCACCGTCGTGGCGCGGCCAAGCGCGCGCGCCACATCGTCCGGCAGCGCAGCCGCGGCAAAGCGGCTGCGTGCCGGCAACAGCAGGGTCGCCGTTGCCACCGGGTCAGTCCACGTAGCTGACGCTGACGATCTCGTACTCGCGCTGGCCGGCCGGGGCGTCGATCACGATCGAATCACCTTCCAGCTTGCCGATCATCGCGCGCGCCACCGGCGAGGAAATCGCGATCAGGCCCTGCTTGATGTCCGCCTCCAGGTCACCGACGATCTGGTACTTCTTCTCTTCGTCGGTTTCCACGTCGGCCAGCGTCACGCTGGCGCCGAACACCACCTTGGAGCCGGCATTGAGCTTGCTCACGTCGATGATCTCGGCGTGCGACAGCTCGCCTTCGAGCTGCTTGATGCGGCCTTCGATGAAGCCCTGTTCCTCGCGCGCGGCGTGGTACTCGGCATTCTCCTTCAGGTCGCCATGCTCACGCGCTTCGGCGATGGCGGCGATCACCTTGGGGCGCTTGACCGACTTCAGGTGATCCAGTTCGTCGCGCAGCTTCTGCGCGCCCTTCATCGTGATGGGGGCTCTCATGCATTCAACTCCTTGTGCAGCTCCTGCAGCGACCAGACGGGGCCGGTGCCGCGGAATTCCAGTGAATCCACCAGCGCCTTGGCGCCGGCAATGGTGGTCGAGTAGGTGACGCGATGCTGCAGCGCCTCGCGACGGATCGAGAACGAGTCGTTGATCGCCGAACGACCTTCGGTCGTGTTGACGATGTAGACGATCTCGCCGTTCTTGATCGAGTCGACGATGTGCGGACGGCCTTCGACCACCTTGTTGATGATCTCGCAGTCCATGCCGTGCTGCTGCAGCCACGCGGCGGTGCCACGGGTCGCGACCAGGCTGTAGCCACGCGCCAGCAGCGCCTTGGCCACCGGCAGCACGCGCTTCTTGTCCGGATCGCGGACCGAAACGAAGGCCTTGCCGACCGGCGGTGCCTTGATGCCACCGGCTTCCTGCGCACGCGCGAAGGCGGCGTTGAAGCTGCGGCCCACGCCCATCACCTCACCGGTGGAGCGCATCTCCGGCCCGAGGATCGGGTCGACGCCCTGGAACTTGGCGAACGGGAAGATCGCTTCCTTCACCGAGTAATAGTCCGGCACGATTTCCTTGGTCGCGCCCTGCTCGGCCAGGCTCTTGCCGGCCATGCAGCGCGCCGCGATCTTGGCCAGCGGCATGCCGGTGGCCTTGGACACGAACGGCACGGTGCGCGAGGCACGCGGGTTCACTTCCAGCAGGTAGATGGTGTCGGCACCTTCATCGCTGGTCTGGATCGCGAACTGGGTGTTCATCAGGCCCACCACGTTCAGGGCCTTGGCCAGCTCCACCACCTGGCGGCGCAGTTCGGCCTGGGTTTCAGCCGACAGCGAGTACGGCGGCAGCGAGCAGGAGGAATCGCCCGAGTGCACGCCGGCTTCTTCGATGTGCTCCATCACGCCACCGATCAGGACGTTGCCCTCCTTGTCGGCGATGATGTCGACGTCGCACTCCACGGCGTTGTCGAGAAAGCGGTCCAGCAGCACCGGCGAATCGTTGGACACCTTCACCGCGTCGCGCACGTAGCGGGCCAGGTCGGCTTCGCCGTAGACGATTTCCATCGCACGGCCGCCCAGCACGTAGCTCGGGCGCACCACCAGCGGGTAGCCGATCTCGCGGGCCAGCAGCAGCGCTTCCTGGTCGTTGCGGGCGATGCGGTTCGGCGGCTGCTTCAGGCCCAGCTTGTCGACCAGCTGCTGGAAGCGCTCGCGGTCCTCGGCCAGGTCGATCGAATCCGGGCTGGTACCGATCACCGGCACGCCGTTGGCTTCCAGCGCGCGCGCCAGCTTCAGCGGGGTCTGGCCGCCGTACTGCACGATCACGCCCTTCGGCTGTTCCAGCTCGACGATTTCCAGCACGTCTTCCAGGGTCAGCGGTTCGAAGTACAGGCGATCGGAGGTGTCGTAGTCGGTCGACACGGTTTCCGGGTTGCAGTTGACCATGATGGTTTCATAGCCATCCTCGCGCAGCGCCAGTGCCGCGTGCACGCAGCAGTAGTCGAACTCGATGCCCTGGCCGATGCGGTTCGGGCCACCGCCCAGGATCATGATCTTGTCGCGGTTGCTCGGCGCGGCCTCGCACTCGTCCTCGTAGGTCGAGTAGAGGTAGGCGGTACCGGTGGAGAATTCACCGGCACAGGAGTCCACGCGCTTGTAGACCGGGCGCACCTTGTGCGCACGACGCAGCGCGCGGATGGCGGCTTCGTTGGTGCCGGTCAGCTGCGCCAGGCGGGCGTCGGAGAAGCCGGCGCGCTTCAGCTTGCGCAGGCGTGCAGCGTCCAGCGCGTCGATGCCACCCGCGGCGACGTCAGCTTCGGCAGCGATGATTTCCTCGATCTGGTCCAGGAACCAGTGATCGATGAACGACAGCGCGTAGATCTCTTCCACGCTCATGCCGGCGCGGAATGCATCGGCGACGAAGAACAGGCGCTCCGGACCCGGTGCCTTCAGTTCGCGGCGCAGGGTCTGCAGGTCGTCTTCGTTGCCCAGGTCCAGGCCGGTCGGGTCGAAGCCGACCTTGCCGGTTTCCAGGCCACGCAGGGCCTTCTGCACCGACTCCTGGAAGGTGCGGCCCATCGCCATCACCTCACCCACCGACTTCATCTGGGTGGTCAGGCGGGCGTCGGCGGCCGGGAACTTCTCGAAGGCGAAGCGCGGGATCTTGGTGACGACGTAATCGATGGACGGCTCGAACGAGGCCGGGGTCAGGCCGCCGGTGATCTCGTTCTTCAGTTCGTCCAGGGTGTAACCCACGGCGAGCTTGGCGGCGACCTTGGCGATCGGGAAGCCGGTGGCCTTGGAGGCCAGCGCCGAGGAACGCGACACGCGCGGATTCATCTCGATGACGACCACGCGGCCGGTCTTCGGGTTGATGCCGAACTGCACGTTCGAGCCACCGGTATCGACGCCGATCTTGCGCAGCACGGCGATGGAGGCATCGCGCAGGCGCTGGTATTCCTTGTCGGTCAGGGTCTGCGCCGGGGCCACGGTGATCGAGTCACCGGTGTGCACGCCCATCGGGTCGAGGTTTTCGATCGAGCAGACGATGATGCAGTTGTCCGCGGTATCGCGGACCACTTCCATCTCGAACTCCTTCCAGCCCAGCACCGACTCTTCCACCAGCACTTCGGTGGTCGGCGACAGTTCCAGGCCACGGCTGACGATCTCGACCAGCTCTTCGCGGTTGTACGCGATGCCGCCACCGCTGCCGCCCAGGGTGAAGCTGGGGCGGATGATGGTCGGGTAGCCAACGCGGGTCTGGATCTCCAGCGCTTCGTCCAGGGTGTGGGCGACGGCGGCGGTCGGGCATTCCAGGCCGATCTCACCCATGGCCACGCGGAACAGCTCGCGGTCTTCGGCCATGCGGATCGCTTCGCGCTTGGCGCCGATCAGTTCGACGTTGTACTTCTCCAGCACGCCGTTGTCGGCCAGGTCCAGCGCGCAGTTCAGCGCGGTCTGGCCACCCATGGTCGGCAGCAGCGCATCGGGCTTTTCCTTGGCGATGATCTTCTCGACCGTCTGCCAGTTGATCGGCTCGATGTAGACGGCGTCGGCCATCTCCGGGTCGGTCATGATCGTGGCCGGGTTGCTGTTGACCAGCACCACGCGGTAACCCTCGTCACGCAGGGCCTTGCAGGCCTGGGCGCCGGAGTAGTCGAACTCGCAGGCCTGGCCGATGACGATCGGGCCAGCACCGATGATGAGGATGGTCTTGAGGTCAGTGCGCTTGGGCATTTTCTTCTCTAAGTCAGTACAGCGTGACAAGGGGGAGTGATCGCACGCTGTCGATCAGGAATCTTGAACCGCAGCGCCGCGCCAGGGGCAGCAGCGATGCGGGGTTTACGGTCCATCGCGACGCCACCGGGGGGCCGGCGGCGTACTGATCACGCCTTGGCCTGCTCCATCAGCACCACGAAGCGGTCGAACAGCGGGCCGACATCGGTCGGGCCCGGCGACGCTTCCGGATGGCCCTGGAACGAGAACGCCGGCACGTCGGTGCGGGCCACGCCCTGGTTGGTGCCATCGAACAGCGAGCGGTGGGTCACGCGCAGGGTCGGCGGCAGGGTCGCTTCATCGATCGCGAAGCCGTGGTTCTGCGAGGTGATCATCACCCGGCCGCTGTCCAGGTCCTGCACCGGGTGGTTGGCACCGTGGTGGCCGTGGCCCATCTTCATGGTCTGCGCGCCCGAGGCCAGGCCCAGCAGCTGGTGGCCAAGGCAGATGCCGAAGGTCGGGATCTTCACGTCGATGAAGGTCTTGATCGCTTCGATGGCGTAGTCGCACGGTTCCGGGTCACCCGGGCCGTTGGACAGGAACACGCCATCCGGCTTCAGCGCCAGCACTTCGGCGGCCGGGGTCTGTGCCGGCACCACGGTCACTTCGCAGCCGCGCTCGGCCAGCATGCGCAGGATGTTGGTCTTCACGCCGAAATCGTAGGCCACGACCTTGTACTTGGCCGGCACGCTGACGAAGGCATTGGCATCCAGGTCCAGCTGGCCCTCGGTCCAGGTGTAGGTCTTCTCGGTAGTGACGACCTTGGCCAGATCCATGCCCTTCAGCCCCGGGAACTTGCGGGCGGCTTCCAGTGCCTTTTCCACGTCGATGTCGCCGGCCATCAGCGCACCGTTCTGCGCGCCCTTCTCGCGCAGGATGCGGGTCAGCTTGCGGGTGTCGATGCCGGCGATGGCAACCACGCCACGCTGGATCAGCCAGTCCTGCAGCGACACCTGGCTGCGCCAGTTGCTGGGGCGACGCGGAACATCGCGCACGATCAGGCCGGCCGACCACACCTTGGACGCTTCATTGTCCTGGTCGGTCATGCCGGTGTTGCCGATATGCGGATAGGTCAGCGTGACCATCTGCCGGGCGTAGGACGGGTCGGTCAGCACTTCCTGGTAGCCGGTCATGGCGGTGTTGAACACCACCTCACCGACGGACAGGCCGGGCGCGCCTACGGATTCGCCCTCGAATACGGTGCCGTCTTCGAGGACGAGGATTGCGGCTTGGGTCACGGGAATCTCACTTTGGCTACCGAGGGGGCTGCCGAAGTCACGCCTGCGCTTCACGGAAATCCGGTTGCAAAAAAGCGCGGACGTGCGGTCTGGGACCGGTCCGGCTTTCGTGATTCGGCGAGTGCGAATTGTAGCGCTGCCGGGGCGCTCGCGCCAGCGGTTATCGCGCTTCATGAACGGGCGATTGCGCATTCATTTCAATCCGGCGGCGTATGCGGGCCGGAGGTGGGGTCGGATCCTTTCCCGAATCGGAAAGGCTCTGACCCCAGGCGCCCTCGGATGGGGTCAGAGCCCTTTCCGCAGGAAAGGGATCCGACCCCAGGAATCAGCCCGCCTTACTGCAGCAGGTCCCGTACCCGGTAGCTGCCCGGGGCGCGGCCCTGCAGCTGGCGGGCGGCGAACAGGGCGCCGCGGGCGAAAATGTCGCGGTTGGTGGCCCGATGCACCAGCTCGATGCGCTCGCCCAGACCGGTGAACTGCACCAGGTGCTCGCCCACGATGTCACCGGCACGCAGGCTGGCGTAGTGCGGCTCTGCCCCGCCCCGCTGCGCGGCCGCGCCCAGGGTCAGTGCAGTGCCCGACGGCGCGTCCTTCTTCTGGGTGTGGTGCGATTCGACGATGTCACAGTCCCAGCCGGCCAGCGCCTGCGCCGCGCGCTCGACCAGCTCGTCCAGCACCGCCACGCCCAGGCTGAAGTTCGAGGCCCAGACCAGCGGGATCCTCGCCGCCGCCGCCTCCAGCGCCTGGCGCTGCGTGCTGGAGATGCCGGTAGTGCCCGAGACCAGCCCCGCACCACGTTCCACGCACAGTGCCAGCATCGGGTCGAAACCCTCCGGCAGGCTGAAGTCGATCGCCACGTCGAATGCCGGCGCACCGGGCAGCTCGCTGGCCGCGAAGAACGGTACGCCATCGACCACGCGCTGGGCCGGCGCACGACCCGTCACCGCAGCGGCGATCTGCAGGGTTTCGGGATGTTCGGCGGCCAGCCGCAGCAGGGCCTGGCCCATGCGCCCGGAGGCACCGTGGATGAGCAATCGCAGGGGAGTCTGGTTCATGCCTGCAGGCTAGCGGCAGCACGCCCGCTCCGGCAAGCGCCATCGCTGCTACGCTGCATGCCCTTTCATGCAATGGATGGCAGTTCCCTCATGCAGATCAGTGAACAGCTGGTGCTTGTCACCGGTGCCGGGCGCGGACTTGGCCAGCACATCGCCCGCGCCTTCGCCGCGCAGGGCGCGCGCGTCATCATCAACTACCACCGAAGCGAAGGCGCTGCACGTGCTCTGGCTGCCGAGCTGGGCGGACAGGCGATCGCGCTGCCGGCCGATGTCACTGAGCGCGCCGAGGTCGATGCAATGCTGCAGCACGCCCTCGCCCACTTCGGCCAGGGCGTCACCACCGTAGTCAACAACGCACTGGCAGCGTTCTCGTTCAATGGTGATGCCCGCGACGGCGCCGCCGACATCGGCTGGCCGGCGTTCCAGGCGCAGTTCGAGGGCAGCGTGCGCGGCGCGCTGAACACCGTGCAGGCCGCCCTGCCCGGCATGCAGGCCCGTCGCTTCGGTCGGGTGATCAACATCGGCACCAACCTGTTCCAGAATCCGGTGGTGCCCTATCACGACTACACCGCCGCCAAGGCCGCACTGCTGTCGCTGACCCGTACCCTGGCCGGCGACCTCGGCCCGCATGGCATCACCGTGAACATGTTGTCGGGCGGCCTGCTGCGCACCACCGATGCCAGCGCCGCCACCCCGGAAGCAGTGTTCGACTACATCGCCGCCAACACGCCACTGCGCAGCGTCACCACGCCGGCCGAGTTCGCCGATGCCGCGCTGTTCTTCGCCAGCCCCTGGTCGCGCGCGGTGACCGGTCAGAACCTGGTGGTCGATGGCGGGCTGGTGCGGGACTGAGTCGATGCGCATCTCCGAAGTCAGCCGCCTGACCGGCGCCAGTGCCAAGGCCATCCGCCTGTACGAGGCGCGCGGACTGCTGCCGCCGGTGCCACGCCTGAACCGCTATCGCGACTACAGCGAACAGGACGTGGCCTGGGTGCAGCTGATCCGCCAGGCACTGGGGCTGGGCATCACCCTGGCCGCGATCTCACGCCTGCAGGGCCGCGATGGACGGCTCGACTGGCCAGCGGTACTGGCCTTGCTGGAGGAGCAGCGCGGCCGCATTGCCGACGAGCGGATGCGGCTGGCACAGGTCGAGCGCGACCTGCAGCTGGTCAGCGACGAACTGCAGCAGTGGCTGCACTCCGGCAGCGGCGACTGCATCCTGGAACCCAGCGGCTGCACCACCCCGGTTTGACTCTGCCCCTGGGGCAGACCCCAACCTCGCGCACTTTCCATTGCGCGAGGTTGCCGTGTCCCGTTCCATCCTGATCCTGCTGGGCCATCCTGACCGTGACAGCCTGTGCGGCGCCCTCGCCCAGCGCTATGCCACCGCCGCCGAGAATGCTGGCCACCGGGTGCGCCTGATCGCGCTGGGTGACCTCCAGTTCGACCCGGTACTGCGCCACGGCTACCGTCAGATCCAGCCGCTGGAAGCCGACCTGCAGGACGCCGCGGAAGCGATCGAGGCCTGCGATCACCTGGTGCTGGTCTACCCCACCTGGTGGGGCGCGATGCCGGCACTGCTGAAGGGCTTCTTCGATCGCGTGCTGCTGCCGGGGTACGCCTTCCGCTACCGGCGCGATTCGGTGTGGTGGGACCGGCTGCTGGCCGGGCGCAGCGCGCGGGTGATCACCACGCTGGATACGCCGCCCTGGTACTACCGCTGGATCTACCGCGACCCGGGCGTCGCCCAGATCCGCGCCACCATCCTGCAGTTCTGCGGCATCCACCCGGTGCGTGTCAGCCGCCTTGGCGCCGTACGCAGCAGTACACCGGCACAACGCAGCAAGTGGCTGGCGCTGGCGGCGGACCTGGGCTCACGCGCCTGGTAGATCCACGCCATGCGTGGATGAAATGCTGGCCAGTGTTCCGCGTGTCGCGTTTGCCAATTGACCGCCAGGCACCGCACCTCAAGGCTGTGGCCCCCTGTTCCGGCCCGGGCAAAGCCCATGAAATCCTCGACTGTCTTCAGCAAGTGCGCCAGGAAGACCGGCTTTGCCGGGACCACGACTACCCGCTACCGCTTGCTGGATGACGCCCTCCTTGTCGTGAATCACCAGCGTGCCAGCGAAAGCCGGGGTTTCTATGTGAATGCTGGACTCTACTTTCCAGAGCTGCTCAAGCATCCCCTCGCACCTGACGATCTTGAAACGGCTTTCAGGTACCGCTCCAGCATTCCCACGCCCCACGTCGACTGGCGGATTGAAGAGACACCAGGCCTGCGCCGGGCCTTCATCCAGCAGGATCTTGAAGACCTGCTGCAGGCTGGTAACCGCGACGGACTGAAAGGCCTGCTGCTCGATGCCCTTGCCGACGTGGCCGGCTTCGCGGCAACCCATGGGAACCGGGAATCGGTGCGGCGATTGAATCGGGATGGACGCTTCCGGGCGATCATCCGCAGAGAGGTCTGAACCCCGGAAGCGTGCGAACCAAGGTTCGCACCCACCAGCGCAGGAGAAGCAGCGTCAGTGCCGCTTCGGCGGAGTCGGCCCGCAACTGTCGCAACCGCCACAGGCACCGCCACTTCCGCTCGCCGGTGGCGCGACCTTCCGCCCCAGCGCCTGCAGCCAGGCGGCGCGACCGGGCTTCAGCAGGGCCAGCGCCAACGCCCCGCGCAGCTTGCGCACGGTACCGGGGAACTGCTTCTTCAGCACCACCCAGGCACTGACCAGCACGGCCACCGCGATGATCAGGTACTGGATCAGCAGCCCGGCATCCATCAGCCGCCTCCCAGCGCCCTGGTCACCTGGTAGGTGATCAGCGCGGCCACGTAGGCCGCCGCGAACAGGTAGAACGCAGCGAAGCCCATCTGTTTCCATGAGTTGGTCTCGCGCTTGATGGTGGCCAGCGTCGAGATGCACATCGGGGCGTAGATGTACCAGACCAGCAGCGACAGTGCGGTGGCCAGCGACCAGCCATCGCTGATCAGCGGGGTCAGTGCCTGGCTGGCGGCATCGTCATCGGCTGCCGACAGCGCATACACGGTGGCCAGCGAAGACACCGCCACCTCACGCGCGGCCAGGCCCGGGATCAGCGCGATGCAGATCTGCCAGTTGAAGCCCAGCGGCGCGAAGAACACAGCCATTGCATGGCCGATCTGGCCGGCGTAGCTGTAATCGATCGCGGGCATGGTGGCCCCCGCCGGTGCTGCCGGGAACGACAACAGCACCCACAGCAGGATGGTCAGCGCCAGGATGATGCCGCCAACGCGCTTGAGGAAGATCATGCCGCGCTCGTACAGGCCGACCGCCAGGTCACGCACGTGCGGCAGGCGGTACGACGGCAGTTCCAGCATCAGCGGATGCTCGCTCTTGTCGCGGCGCCACTTCTTCATGATCCACGACATCGCCAGCGCGCTGAGGATGCCGGCCGCGTACAGGCCGAACAGCACCAGGCCCTGCTGGTTGAACACGCCCCATACCGTCTTCTGCGGAATGAACGCACCGATCAGCAGCGCGTACACCGGCAGGCGTGCGGAACAGGTCATCAGCGGCGCCACCAGGATCGTGGCCAGGCGGTCACGCGGGTCCTGGATGCTGCGCGTGGACATGATGCCCGGCACCGCGCAGGCGAAGCTGGACAGCAGCGGGATGAACGAGCGGCCGGACAGCCCGGCGGCGGCCATCATGCGGTCGAGCAGGAACGCCGCACGCGGCAGGTAGCCGGATTCCTCCAGCACCAGGATGAAGAAGAACAGGATCAGGATCTGCGGCAGGAACACCACCACGCCACCGACACCGGCGATGATGCCGTCGGTCAGCAGGCTGGCCAGCGGGCCTTCCGGCAGCACGCTGCCGACGAAGGCGCCGAGCCAGGCGAAACCGGCCTCGATGGCGTCCATCAGCGGCGTCGCCCAGGCGTACACCGCCTGGAAGATCAGGAACATCACCACCGCCAGGCTGATCAGCCCGAACACCGGGTGCAGCAGCCAGCGGTCCAGCGCGTCGTCGATCTTCGCGGTCCGCGCCGGCATGCGCACGGCCACCGACAGGATCTCGCGCACCTTGGCGTGGTAATCGAGCCCACCTTCCGGGCCCGGCACCGGTGCATCCAGGTGCGGGACCATCGCATCCAGGCGTTCGACCAGAGCCTTGGCGCCCTGCTTGCGCACCGCCACGGTCTCCACTACCGGCACGCCCAGCTCGCGCTCCAGCGCGGCCACGTCCACCTGGATGCCACGGCGCTGGGCCGCATCAACCATGTTCAGCGCCACCACCATCGGCTTGCCCAGCTCGCGCAGTTCCAGCGCGAAGCGCAGGTGCAGGCGCAGGTTGGTGGCGTCGATCACGCACAGCAGCACATCCGGCGCAGCTTCGCCCGGGTAGAAGCCCCGGCACAGGTCACGGGTGATCGCCTCGTCCAGGCTGGCCGGATGCAGGCTGTAGGCGCCCGGAAGGTCGAGTACCGCGAACTCGCGGCCGGACGGCGCACGCAGACGGCCTTCCTTGCGCTCGACGGTGACGCCGGTGTAGTTGGCAACCTTCTGCCGGCTGCCGGTCAGCTGGTTGAACAGTGCGGTCTTGCCGCTGTTGGGGTTACCAACCAGCGCAACGCGCAGGGGGGCGGTAGTGGCAGTAGCAGTCATGCGCGTCGTTCCTGGCTGGCGGCGTCGACCACGACCCGCTTGGCTTCACTGATCCGCAGCGCGAAACGGGTGAACCCGACCTGCACCAGCAGCGGCTCTCCCCCCACCGGACCCTTGGCCACCAGGCGCACTTCCTCGCCCTTCACGAAACCCAGCTCGCGCAGGCGACGGGCGATGGCATCGTTGGCATGCAGGTCCTGCACGGACTCGACCACGGCCGAGGTGTGCAGCGGCAGTTCGGACAGCGTCATCTAGCGTGTTCTCTGCTGGATGTAAATGGTTCTCGATTCTAACATTCCCGCGTCGCGTCATGGCCCATGACCAATGGCCCGCTATGATCCATACAGGTATGGAGTGACCCTGGAATCCCATGAACGATGCTTTGCAGATCGAGCGCAGCGGCGCCGTCCTCACCCTCTGGCTGAACCGGCCGGAGCTGCACAACGCCTTTGACGCCGGGCTGATCGCCCGGCTGACCGCCGCACTGGAGGCCGCCGGCCACGATGCTTCGGTGCGCGCGGTGGTGCTGGCCGGCCACGGCGCCTCCTTCTCGGCCGGTGCCGACATGCAGTGGATGCGCGGCATGGCGGCGGCCAGCGAAGCCGATAACCGCGAGGACTCGCTGGCCCTGGCCCGGCTGATGCGCACCCTGGACGAGCTGCCCAAGCCGACCCTGGCCCGGGTCCATGGCGCGGCCTTCGGCGGCGGCGTCGGCCTGGTCGCCTGCTGCGACATCGCCATCGCCAGCACCTCGGCCCGCTTCGGCTTGACCGAAAGCCGCCTCGGCCTGCTGCCGGCGGTGATCTCGCCCTATGTGATCGAAGCCATCGGCCCGCGCCAGGCCCGTCGCTGGTTCGCCACCGGCGAGCATTTCGACGCCGACACCGCGCTGCGCATCGGCCTGGTCCACCAGCTGGTCGAGCCCGAACGCCTGGACGAGGCCGTGCAACGCCAGCTGGCCCTGCTCGACAAGGCCGGCCCGATCGCCTCGTCCACCGCCAAGCAACTGGTCCGCCAGGTCCGCGACAGCCATGACCGCGACACCCTGGATCGCGATAATGCCGCCCTGATCGCGCGCCTGCGGGTGTCGGCCGAGGGCCAGGAAGGCCTGGGCGCCTTCCTCGACAAGCGCGCCCCCCATTGGGTCACGGAAGCCTGAACATGCTCGATCATCTTGGTTTGACCAGCGCCGACCTGGCGCGCAGCAAGGCCTTCTTCCTGCAGGCACTGGCGCCACTGCAGATCGGCGTGGTGATGGAAGTGACCGCCGAACAGACCGGCGCGCATGACCACATCGGCTTCGGCAGCGACGGCAAGCCGTTCTTCTGGCTTGGCAATGGCGGCACCGCCAGCCATGGCGTGCATGTGGCCTTCGCCTGCGCCAGCCGCGACCAGGTGGACGCCTTCCATGCCGCCGCCCTCGCCGCCGGTGGCCGCGACAACGGCGCCCCGGGCCTGCGCTCGTGGTATCACCCGGACTACTACGGCGCCTTCGTGCTGGACCCGGATGGCAACAACATCGAGGCGGTCTGCCACCGCCCTGCCAATGGGGCAACCGCATGAGCGACTACGTCCGCATCGTCGAGGTCGGGCCGCGTGACGGCCTGCAGAACGAGAAGCAGTCGGTCTCCACCGGCGACAAGATCGAACTGATCAACCGTCTGTCGGCCACCGGGCTGCGCAGCATCGAGGCGACCAGCTTCGTCAGCCCGAAGTGGATCCCGCAGCTGGCCGATGCCGCCGAGGTCTACGCCGGCATCCAGCGCCGGCCCGGCATCCACTACCCGGTACTGGTGCCGAACGAACAAGGCTACGACCACGCCCGTGCGGTGGGCGCGGAGGAAGTGGCGGTGTTCACCGCCGCGTCCGAGGCGTTCAACCGCACCAATACCAATGCCGGCATCGATGAATCGCTGGCGCGCTTCGAGCCGATCCTGCGCCGTGCCGCCGCCGATGGCGTGCGCGTGCGCGGCTACGTCTCCACCGTGCTCGGCTGCCCCTACCAGGGCGAAGTGCCGCTGGCTGATGTGGTGCGCGTTGCACGCGCCCTGCACCAGATGGGCTGTTACGAAATCTCGCTGGGCGACACCATCGGCGTCGGCACCCCACGCAAGGCACGGGCGATGCTGCAGGCGGTCGCTGCCGAGATTCCGATGGAAGCACTGGCCGTGCACTTCCACGACACCTACGGCCAGGCCATCGCCAACATCGCCACCTGCCTGGAAGCAGGCGTGCGCGTGGTCGACAGTGCGGTGTCGGGTGCCGGTGGCTGCCCGTATGCCAAGGGCGCCAGCGGCAACGTCGCCAGCGAAGACGTGGTCTACCTGCTGCAGGGCCTCGGCCTGGACAGCGGCGTGGACCTGCCGGCACTGGCCGAGACCGGCCGCTGGCTGGCCGGCCTGCTCGGCCGCGCCACCGCCAGCCGCACCGGGCAGGCGCTGGCCGCCGCCGGTTGACCGCCGCGCTGCGCCGCCCCGCAAAGGCGGCGCAGTGCACAACAGCGGCGGTCGCGGCTTCCGTTAGAATCGGCGGTTCTCGAACCTGCAGGACCGTTCAATGCAGCTGTCTTCCGTACGTGCCGTGATCACTGGCGGCGTCTCCGGCCTCGGCCTGGCCGTGGCCCAGCACCTCGTCGCCCAGGGCGGCAAGGTGGCCCTGTTCGACCTCAACGACGACAAGGGCGCTGCCGCCATTGCCGGGCTGGGTGCCGACAAGGCCCGCTATTTCAACGTCAACGTCAGCGATGAGGCGGCGGTGACCGCGGCCATCGACCAGGCCCACGATTTCCTCGGCGGCCTGAACGTGGCGATGAACTGCGCCGGCATCCTGGGCGCCGGCCGCGTGCTGGGCAAGGAAGGCCCGATGCCGCTGGCCGGCTTCCAGGGCACGGTGATGGTGAACCTGGTCGGCAGCTTCAACGTGGCCAAGGCCGCGGCCAACCGCATGCAGCACAACGAAGCGGGCACTGACGGCGAGCGCGGCGTGATCATCAACACCGCCAGCATCGCCGCCTATGAAGGCCAGATCGGCCAGGCCGCGTATGCCGCCAGCAAGGGTGGCGTGGTCTCGATGACGCTGCCGATGGCACGCGAACTGTCGCGCTTCGGCATCCGCGTCAATACGATTGCTCCGGGCGTGTTCTGGACGCCGATGGTCGACGGCATGCCCGAAGCCGTGCAGCAGTCGCTGGCCGCCTCGATTCCGTTCCCGTCGCGCCTGGGCAAGCCGGAAGACTTCGCCAGCCTGGTCGGCTTCATCCTCGGCAACACCTACCTCAACGGCGAGACCATCCGCCTGGACGGCGCTACCCGCCTCGCTCCGAAGTGATTCCCCCCGGGCGCCGGGACGGCGCCCTCCCCCAACGACCTAGATCACCATGAAAGCCAACGACATCAAGAAGGGCAACGTCGTCGAGTACAACAACGGCGTGTACCAGATCCGCGACATCGAGCGCAGCTCGCCGCAGGGTCGCGGCGGCAACGTCCGCTTCCGCTTCATCATGTACAGCGTGCCGGGCGGCAACAAGCTCGATGCCAGCTTCGATGCCGACGACAACCTGGTCGAGGTCGAACTGCTGCGCCGCCAGTCCACCTATTCGTACAAGGACGGCGACGCGTTCGTGTTCCTCGATGACGAGGACTACACCCCCTACACCCTGGACGCGGACGTGATCGGCGACGACGCTGGCTACATCACCGATGGCCTGACCGGCATCTACGTGCAGGTGATCGACGAGCAGCCGGTGGCGATCCAGCTGCCGGCCTCGGTGGTGCTGGAAGTGATCGAGACGCCGCCGGAACTGAAGGGTGGCACCGCCACCAAGCGCCCGAAGCCGGCCAAGCTCAACACCGGCATCGAGATCATGGTGCCGGAGTACATCGTCAACGGCGAACGCGTGCTGGTGAACACCGCCACCGGCGAATTCGCGGGCCGTGCCGACTAATCGCCTCGCGCTGATCGGCTGCCTGTCCCTGCCTGCGGCGCATTCGCCGCAGGCAGGCCATCGGATGTAGCAGTCGTGTAGCACCGAGCCCACGCTCGGCTGCTGTGCGTTGGACAGGGACTGCAGCCGAGCGTGGCTCGGCTCTACAGGTAGCTTACGGCTGCTTCGCGCCGAAATTGCCGCAGCCGTGGTACTGGCGGGTGCCGATGGTCAGGTTCACCTTGGCATCGAACGCCTCGCCACTCATGTCGTCCTGGCAGGTCATGCGCTGGAAGCTGAGCTTGACGTCGGTGCCATCGGACGCCTTGCCACTCCAGCCGTCAGCACCTGCGGTGGGCTGGGCGACATCGAAACGACGCTCACCGTAATCCACTTCCACCTGCAGGCCCGGCGTGTCGCCGTCGACAACCGCCAGCCAGCCCGGCTCATTGCCGGTGGCACGGAACGCGGCATTGCCGGCGCTGCCATCGCCTTCAGTGGCTTCGACCGCATGGCACTCGCGATCGGCTTCGCCCTTCAGGCTCAACAGGCCGTCATCGCTGCCCTTGGTCCAGAAGCTGTTGCCCTTGCCATCGCCGTACTTGGCACCCGACGCCGCACGCTCGGAGCTCATGGCGAAGGTGCGTTCGCCGATCACCACCGTGGCCGCATCCTCGCCATTGAAGGTCGCGCGCACGCTCAGATCACCACACTGGTACGTGGTCTCGCTGCCACCTTCGGTGCTGGCGCTCGGCTGCGGCGCGGCAGGCGGGGCGTCATTGCCGCCTGCGGCGGGCGGCTGGGCCGGCTGGCACGCGGCCAGCACCAACCCGAGGGAGGCTGCCAACAGACTGGGAACTACACGCATGGCTCGACTCCTTGTCGACACTACAGAGAGGCTCGACCCTACCACCTGTCGGTGAGCGGGGCCTGAAAGCGGCCTGACCGCACTCATGCGGCCAGTACCGCCATCGACAACAGCTGCGCGCCGCTTTCGCCGGAACTGCAGGTCCACACCCGCAGCAGGCGCAGTTTCAGCTCGCGCTCCCGGCCCTGCCCGCGCACCGACAAGCGCACGTCGCTGGACAACAATGCCAGGCGTCCGCACAGCAGCGTTTCCACCGCGTACGACTGCAGGCTGCGCACCTGCAGGTTTCCGGCCAGCCAGTCGCCCAGCCAAGGCAGGTCGAGCAAGCGCCCGCCCTGCCCGTCCATCATGAACAATGCCGGCGATACCAGCGCAGTCAGCGCATCGTGGTCGTCATCCAGCAATGCCTGCCGCAGGCGCTGTTCCAGCGCTGCCAACTGCCGCTCATGCAGGTCTTCAACGATGTCCCGTTCCATCCACGGATCCTTCCGGCATCGGCCGGCGCCTGCGCAGGCGTTGCGCGATCCACTGCCGCGTGCCCTGCACCACTACATAGAAGACCGGCACGAAGAACACCGCCAGCACCGTCGCACTGACCATGCCGCCGAACACACCGGTTCCAATCGCCTGCTGGGTTTCCTTCGACGCGCCCTGCGCCAGCATCAGTGGCACCACGCCCAGCGCGAATGCCAACGAGGTCATCACGATCGGCCGCAGGCGCAGCCGCGCCGCCTCCAACGCCGCTTCAACCAGGCCGCGACCCTGCTGCTGCAGCTGGCGCGCGAACTCGACGATGAGGATCGCGTTCTTCGCCGACAGCCCGATCACGGTGATCATGCCGACCTTGAAGAACACGTCGTTGGGCATGCCCCGCAACAGCACCGCAGCAACCGCACCGAGCAGGCCCAGCGGCACCACCAGCATCACCGCCAGCGGGATCGACCAGCTCTCGTACAGTGCCGCCAGCACCAGGAACACCACCAGCATCGACAACAGCAGCAACCACGGCGCCTGCGCACCGGACTCCCGCTCCTGCAGCGACTGGCTGGTCCACTGCAGGGCAAAACCGGACGGCAGCTTCTCCGCCAACCGCTCCATCTCCGCCATGGCCTGGCCGGTCGACACGCCGGAGGCCGGTGCGCCGGACAGGTTCAGCGCCGGGAAGCCGAGATAGCGCTGCAGCTGCAGCGGCGCCTCGGTCCAGTGCGGCGTCACCAGCTCCGACAACGCCACCATGCCGCCTTCGCTGTTGCGCACGTACAGCTTCAGCACGTCCTCCAGCTCCATCCGGTGGGGTGCATCGGCCTGCAGGATCACCTGCTGCAGCCGCCCCTTGTTGGGGAAGTCGTTGACGTACTGCGAGCCCATCGCCGCCGACAGCGTGCTGCTGATCTGCTCGAACCCCACGCCCATCGCCTCGGCCTTGGCGCGATCGATGTCCAGCCGCACGCTGGTACCTGCCGGCAGGCCATCGGCATGCACCTCCGACAGCAGCGGACTGGCCTCGGCCAGCTTCAGCAGCTGCTGCAGGGCCGCACGCAGTTCGGCCTGGCTCTGCCCGGTGCGCGCCTGCAGCGCCAGCGAGAAGCCGGACGAACGGCCCAGGCTGTCGATCGCCGGCGGCATCACGCTCATCACCTCGCCCTCGGCAATCGTCGCCATCGCCTTCTGCGCGGCCTCCACTTCGCCGGCCGCGGTGGCCCCTGCACGCTCGCCCCAGTCCTTCAGCATCGTGTAGGTCAGCGCCGCGCTCGGGCCGGAACCGGAGAAGCTGTAGCCGAGGATCGACTGGTTGGAGCCGATGCCCGGGCGTGACGCCACGTGCCGTTCGTAGGCTTCGACCACGGCCAGCGTGCGTTCGGCGGTGGCTTCGGCCGGCAGCTGGATCGAGGTCATGAAGTAGCCCTGGTCCTCTTCCGGCAGGAAGGCGCCCGGCAGCCAGTGCAGGCCCAGCAGCAGCGCCGCCACCAGCGCGGCGAACACGCCCATCACCCGCCCGCTCCGCTGCAGCACCGACGCCACGCCACGCTGGTAGCGCCCGGTCATCTTCTCGAAGCCACGATTGAAGGCGCCGAACAGACCGCCCCGACCATGGTGGCCATGGGTGTTCGGGCGCAGCAGGGTCGCGCACAGCGCCGGCGTCAGGCTCAATGCCAGCAGCGCCGAGAACAGGATCGACACCGCCATCGCCACGGTGAACTGGCGGTAGATCGCGCCCACCGAGCCGCTGGCCAGCGCCATCGGAATGAACACCGCAGTCAGCACCAGGGTGATGCCGATCACCGCACCGGTCAGTTCGCGCATCGCCTTGATGGTGGCCTCGCGCGGCGGCAGGTCTTCCTCGGCCATGATCCGTTCCACGCCCTCGACCACCACGATGGCGTCGTCGACGATGATGCCGATTGCCAGCACCATGCCGAACATGGTCAGCACATTGATCGAGAAGCCCAGCGCCAGCATCACCGCGAAGGTGCCCAGCAACGCGATCGGTGCGACCAGTGCCGGAATCAGCGTGTAGCGCCAGTTCTGCAGAAACAGGTACATCACTGCGAACACCAGCAGCATCGCCTCCAGCAGCGTCTGCACCACCTTCTGGATCGAGATCTTGACGAACGGTGCGGTGTCGAACGGAATGCTCGCCTCCACGCCGCGCGGCAGCAGCGGCGCCAGTTCGGCCATGCGCTCACGCACCGCCGACGCGGTACGCACCGCGTTCGCGCCAGGACGCAGCTGCACGCCGGCGGCGGTGGCCGGATGGCCATCCTCGCGGGTGCCCCAAGCATAGCTCTGCGCGCCCAGTTCAACGCGGGCGACATCGCCCAGCACCACCCGCGAGCCGTCGGCCCCGGCGCGCAGCACGATGGCAGCGAACTGCTCCGGCGTGGACAGCTGGCCATCGGCACTCAGCGGCACGGTGATGCGCTGGCCCGGAACACCCGGAGAATCGCCGATGCGCCCCGGCGAGATCTCCAGGTTCTGCTGCTCGATGGCAGCGGCCACGTCACCCATGGTCAGCCCATAGCCGGTCAACCGGGTCGGGTCCAGCCACACGCGCATCGCCTGCTCGGCACCGAACAGCTGCACGCGGCCGACGCCATCGATGCGGCGCAGCTCCTCGATGATGTTGCGCGCCATGAAGTCGCCCAGTGCGGCCTCGCTGACGCTGGCATCCGGCGAACGCAGGCCGACCAGCATCAGGAAGCCGGAATCGGCGGCCTCCACGAACAGGCCGTTCTGGCGCACGCTGCGCGGCAGGCGCGGCTCGATCGCCTTGATCCGGTTCTGCACGTCCACCTGCGCCAGCTCCGGGTTGGTGCCCGGCTTGAAGGTGGCGGTGATCGAGGCTTCGCCGGACGTGTCCACCGAAGACTCGAAGTACAGCAGGTGCTTGACGCTGGACAGCTCGCGCTCGATCAGGCCGACCACCGCGTCATTCAGCGTCTGCGGGCTCGCACCCGGGTAACTGGCGTAGATGCTGACGCTGGGCGGGGCAACCGCCGGATAGCGCTCCACCGCCAGCCGCGGGATCGCCAGCACACCGGCCAGGATGATGAAGATCGCCAGCACCCAGGCGAACACCGGGCGATCGATGAAGAAACGTGCCATGTTGGATTTTCCTGGAGGGACCGGCCCGGTAGAGGCTCAGCCCTTGCTGCCGGCCTGCACCGCGCCGGCGCTGGCGACCGGCATCTGCCAATCGCGCGCATCGACCACCACGCCTTCCTGCAGGCGTTCCTGGCCTTCGACCACCACCTTTTCGCCCGCCTTCAGGCCGGTGCGCACCAGCCATTGGCGATCGACACTACCGTCCACTTCCAGCGTGCGGATCACCGCCTTGCCATCGCCACCGATCACCCAGGCATAGGCCTGGCCACCGGCACTGCGCAGCACGGCCTGCTGTGGCACGGTCAGTGCGCTGGCCGGCGCACCCCGCGGCACCTTCGCGCGCACGTACATGCCGGGCAGCAGCTGGCGCTGCGGGTTGTCGACCAGGATGCGCAGGATCACATCACCGGTGCGCGCATCGACATTGATACCGGAGAACAGCATCTGGCCACGTTCGGGCAGCGGCTTGCCGGCCGCACCGATGATCGTCACCGGCAGCTCGCCGCCACCGGCACTGCGTTGCAGCGACTCGAGCTGCGCCGCTGGCTGGCGCACATCGACGTAGACCTGGTCGATCTGCTGCACCACCGCCATCGGCTCGGCATCGGCCACGCCGACCAGTGCACCTTCGGTCACCAGCGCCTGGTCGATGCGGCCGGCAATCGGCGCGCTGACCGTGGCATAGCGCAGATCGAGCTGGCGACGCGCCAGGATCGCGCGCGCTTCGTTCACCGCGGCACGGGCCTGTTCGTACTCGGCACTGGCATCGTCGCGGTGCTGCTGGCTGACCGCCTGCGCGGCCGCCAGCGCATGCAGGCGCTGCGACTGCACGCGGCTGCGGCCCAGGGCTGCCTCACTGCGCTGCAGCGCGGCCAGTGCCGAGTCGACATCGGCACGGAACGCCGCCGGATCGATCTGGAACAGGGCCTGGCCGGCGCGCACTTCCGCACCCTGCTCAAACAGCCGGCGCTGCACGATGCCGCCCACCTGGGCACGGATCTGTGCGGTGCGTACGGCGGCCACGCGGCCGGGCAGTTCGTCATCGCGCTGCACGACCTGCGGGCCGACAGTGACCACGCTGACGCGCGGTGCCGCTTCGGGCGTGGCTTCGGGGGCGGAGCAGGCCGTCATGGCCAGGGCGAGGGCCGCGATCAACGCGACCGGAGTCCTGAAGGTTCTCATTGCTGTGCACAATGCCGCGCGGGCGGCTGATAGGTTCTGAAGCGTGCAGTCTGCGGGGCGATGATGGGGTTTCGATGGAGGAACTGTGGAGATACGATGGAGGCAAGCACCTTAAGGCCCCGCCCCTGCATGCATGCCTCCCCTGCCCTCGCCGCCCTCGTCCTGATCGTCGAGGATGAGGCCGAGATCGCCGATATTCTTACCGCCTACCTGGAACGCGAAGGACTACGCACCCTGCGTGCCGCCGATGGCCACAGTGCACTGGACCTGCACCGCAGCGCCCGCCCCGACCTGGTCCTGCTCGACGTACAACTGCCGCGGCTGGATGGCTGGAGCGTACTGACCCAGCTACGCCAGCGCGGCGAAACGCCGGTGATCATGCTGACCGCGCTGGACCAGGACCTGGACAAGCTGACTGCGCTGCGCATGGGCGCCGACGACTACGTGGTCAAGCCGTTCAATCCAGCCGAAGTGGCAGCGCGCGCGCGCGCCGTGCTGCGGCGTACGCTGCGTGGCTCGCGCGTGGACGCACCGACCGCACTGCGCGCGGGCCCGTTGCTGATCGACTCGGCCACCCATGCCGTGCATGTGGAAGGCGACGGCTACAGCCACGAAGTGCTGCTCACCCTCACCGAGTTCAAGCTGCTGCACTGCATGGCGCTGGCGCCGACCCGCATCTTCAGCCGCAGCGAACTGATGCACGAATGCCTGCCGGAAAGCGAGGCGCTGGAGCGCACGGTCGACAGCCATGTCAGCAAGCTGCGCCGCAAGCTGGATGAAGTGGGCATGGTCAATGTTCCGGCCAGCGTGCGCGGTGTCGGCTACCGGTTGATGGCCGACCGCTGATGGCCCGCCTGCGCCGCTCCGGGCTCAGTCGCCACATCATCGTCTCGATGTCGCTGATGGTGATCGGCGTCATCGTGATGATGATCCTGTCATCGTGGCTGCTGTACGCGGTGCTGGTCGAGTTCTTCCCCGGCAGTGCCGAAGAGCCGGAAAGCTGGCTGCCGACCGGGCCGGAGCTGGCATGGATGGTCGGGGTGATCCTGACCGGCCTGGCACTGGCCATCGCCGCCTCGTTCCGCCTTGCCCACCGCATCCTGTCGCCCTTGAATTCGCTGGTCGACAGCGTGCGCGCGCTTGCCGGCGGCGACCTCGGTGCGCGCGCCAGCGCCCAGGAAAACTCGCCCGGCGAAGTGGCCACCCTGGTCGAGGATTTCAATGCGATGGCGCGCCGCCTGCAGCACATGGAGAGCGAGCGCGCGATGTGGCATGCGGCCATTGCCCATGAACTGCGGACTCCGGTGACGATCCTGCGTGGTCGCCTGCAGGGGCTGGCCGAGGGCGTGTTCCAGCCAGACGAATCCCAGTTCCGCAGCCTGCTGGCACAGGTCGAAGGCCTCTCACGCCTGATCGAGGATCTGCGCGTGTTGAGCCTGTCCGACAACGCGCGGTTGGACGTACGCCGCGCGCGCACCGACGTGGTGGCCGAAGTGCATTCGGTGATGACCCTGGTCGACCCGCAGTTCCGCGCCGCCGGCTTCGTGCTGGAGCTGGAAACCAGCCGCGAGGAACACAACGCGCACTGTGACCCGACACGCTTGCGCCAGGCCCTGCTGGCACTGCTGGAGAATGCGCGCCGCTACGCCAGCCCGGGCAAGGTGCGGATTGCCGTGCACGACACGCCCGGACACGTGCAGGTGGCGATCGAGGACGAAGGCCCGGGCATCGACCCGGAACTTCACACCGACATCTTCACTCCGTTCATGCGCGCCGACGGCTCGCGCTCCCGCCAGGGCGGCGGCAGCGGGCTGGGCCTGGCGGTGGTCAAGGCCATCGCCGATGCACATGGCGGCCGCGTCTACTGCACGCCCGGCAGCGCCGGCGGCAGCCGCTTCGTCATCGAGCTTCCGCGCCAGTAGCGGGCGTGGCTGCCTGTTCCCGCAGGCGTGCGCCGAGCGCGGCGAGGTTGGCATCGATCGCATCCATCTCGTTGCGCTGGCCCGCCGGCAACTGCTGGCGCAGCTGCACGCGCAGCGCCTGCCACGCCGGCACCGCCTGCGCACTGGCGGTGGCCACGACCTCGGACAACAGCGCCTGCTCATCGGCAAGCGGCAACCCGTAGCCATCGTCGACCAGCAGCGTACCCGGGCGCAGCCATTGCCCACCCTGCTCCAGCAGCTGGCGCAGGCCGCGCGTCTCGGCACTGTCCGGTGCCGCCAGCAGGCGCCGTTTCAGCACATCGCGCGCGCGCAGTTCGGCGCGGCGTTGCGCAGCCTGTTCCAGCAGCAGCAGCCCGGCGCTGGCACGCAGGTCACCCTGCAGCAGCCAGGGCGCACGCTGCTGTGCGGGCAGCTTCAGCCAGGCGCGCACATCGCGCACCGGCAGCCCCAGCTGTGAGCTCGCCACCGCGAACAACTGCTGATAGTGATCGCGCGCCGAGGCAAAGTAGTAGCCCTGCGCCTGCGCTGCATTGCGGTCCGTCAGCACCTGCTCGTCCAGCACATGCAGCCGGGACAGCCGACGCTTCAACCCGCGCGGACTCAGCTGGGCCAGCCCGGCCTCCCCCAGGCGCGGCACGCCCGCCTGCAGCAGCTTTGCGGTTTCCACCGCGCAGTTGTTGCTGACGAAGTAATAGCGCCCGTCGTAGCTCCAGTGCACCTGTGCAGTGCGCTCGAGCAGGCCGGCGATCTCGCCGGGCGACAACTGCAACGGCAGCGACTGCAACCCACGCAGTTCCACCTTGGTGTACTCGTCCACCACCTGCTGCAGCGGCAGCACGAACAGCCGCGAGGGATAGCCGCCGGTCAGGCCACGCCAGTTGGAAATCTGCACATCACCCACGAATGCGCGGAACGACAGCACGCGGTGGTGCTCCAGGTCCAGGCGGCAGTCCGGCCCCGGCGCACGGCCCGGCCGGCAGATCACCAGCCGCAGCATGCTGTGCCCCCAGCGGCTCATCAGCTGCGCACTGCCTTCGGCGAACAGGTAGTCCACGGCGTAGACGCGCGAAGGATCGAGCTGCAGCAGCGATGCCGCACCCTCTTCCGATTCGGCCTGCAGCAATGGCAACGTGGCCGCGCAGTGCGACTGCGGCAGCGATGGCGGGGTTCCGAAATGGGCCTGGTACCACTGCGCCAGCGCCGGGCGCCGGCAGGCAAACTCGCTGTCGAGCACGAAATGCTCGGCGTTCACTGCCAGGTACTCGGCCGGATCCTTCAGTTCATAGGCATCCGGACTACGGTCACGGAAGTCGTTGCCACCACGGCCGAGATGCCAGGGCTTGCGCTGCCATCCGGCCAGGTCGCGCCAGCGCGCACTGCGCGACCAGTTCGCGCCGCTACGGTCTGCAACATGGGTCAGTTCATGCACCAGCGCGCTGCGTCGTGCACGGCGTGCGCCGGGCACGGCATCATCCAGCAGCTCGCGACGCAGGTCGATGCGGCCGGCGAAAGCGCGACCGTGCACATCGGCCGGCAGGTGGTCGCTCCAGCGCACCTGCACGTGTGCTGGCAGTGAGCGCAGCAGGCCATCTGGCAGCAGGGACTGCACGTCGGCCAGGGTCTGCATCGCCACCTGCTGCTGTGCAGGGCTCAGCCCTTCCGGATCCAGGCGCAGGTCGCTGCTGGCATGTGCGGCCGGAACGGCCAGCAGTAGAGCCAGGCCATGCCTGGCTGCGTTCCGTGCAGATGTCATGGCGTTGCCAGCCAGCGGCCGGCACTACCCGGGATCAACGCGCCAGCAGCGCGCGGGCCAGTTCCAGGTCGCTCTGCTGCTGCGCGGCAGCGCTCTGCTCACGCAGGTGGACCAGCGCGGCCTGCAGGCGGGCGCCACGGATCTGGCCGTCGCTGGCGATGAACGCGGCGGCATCGTCGCGTGCGGCCTGCACCACCTTGTCGTCGCCCGAGCTGCTGGCCGAAGAGCCCGACGATGCACCGGTGGCGGAACCGGCCGAGGTGCCGGCGAAGCTGGAAGCGAAGCCGGCCAGCGGCAGGGACAGCAGGGCGAGCAGCAGAAGCGGACGGGTCATCGGTTCGAAGCCGGTTGTGAGGATGCGTGGAGCGTAACGGGTGCGTGAAGGATTTGCCCGGCTCAAACGTCGAACAGCTTGCCGGGATTCAGCCGCGCTTGGGGATCGAACGCACGTTTGACCGCCTTCATCAGGGCGATCTCGGCCGGGCCGCGGGTGCTGTCCAGGTAGCCCTTCTTGACCAGGCCGATGCCGTGTTCAGCCGAGATGCTGCCATCGAACCGGGCCAGCACCTGCGCCAGCAGCTTGGTCACATGCTCGCACTGCGCCACGAAATCGGCGTCGCTGGTGTCATCGGGCTTGAGCACGTTGATGTGCAGGTTGCCGTCACCGATATGACCGAACCACACCACATCGAAGTGCGGGTAGGCCTGCCCGATCAATGCCTGGGTCTCGGCCAGGAACGCCGGCATCGCCGAGATCCGCACCGAGACGTCGTTCTTGTAGGGCTTGTAGCGCGCCAGCGATTCGGTGATGCCTTCGCGCAGGCGCCACAACTGGGCGGCCTGGGCATCGCTGGCACTGATCACGCCGTCGCTGACCCAGCCGTTGCCCATGCAGTCCTCGAAGGCCGCCATCGCCGCCGCTTCCTGCGCTTCGTCGTTGGCGGCGAACTCGGTGACCACGTAATACGGGTGCACCTCGTCGAACGGTGCCTGCGCACCATGCGCCAGCACGTGCTCCAGCGCGCGATCAGTGAAGAATTCGAAGGCCTGCAGCTGCAGCCGTGCGCGGAACGCGGCGAATACCTGCATCAGCACTTCGAAGCTGGGCAGCGCCAGCAGCATCACGTTGCTGGCCGGCGGCGGATCGGTCAGCTTCACCGTCGCTTCGACGATCACGCCCAGCGTGCCTTCCGAACCGATCAGCAGCTGGCGGAAGTCATAGCCGCTGGAGTTCTTGATCAGGCCCTTGTTGAGCTCCAGCAACTCGCCACTGGCGGTGACCACCTTCAGCCCGGCGATCCACTCGCGGGTGTTGCCGTAACGGATCACGCGGATGCCACCGGCATTGGTGGCGATGTTGCCGCCGATCGTGCAGGAACCACGCGCGGCGAAATCCACCGGGTAGATCAGGCCGTGGTCCAGCGCGGCGTTGTGCACGGCTTCCAGCGGCATGCCGGCCTGCACCACCAGGGTGCGATCGACCGCGTCGTAGGCCAGCGCCTTGTTCATCCGTTCCAGGCTGAGCACCAGCTCGCCGTTGGCAGCCACCGCGCCACCGGAGAGGCCGGTACGGCCGCCGGACGGCACCACGGCCACGCCCTCGCCTGCACTCCAGCGCATCACCGCCTGCACTTCCTCGACCGTGGCCGGCAGTGCGATCGCCAGCGGCGCCGGCGTCCAGCGCCGGGTCCAGTCGCGCCCGTAGTGCTCCAGGTCGGCCGGGTCGGTCTTCAGCTTCAGGCCGGGACAGGCCTGCTGCAGCGAGGCAATGCGGGAATCGGTCATGACGGTCCAGCGCGGGGCGTGAAGAACGGGCAAGCGTGCCAGCGGCACGCGCCAGCGTCCAGCCCCGCCGCGCTGCAGATAGCTACGGATGCAACCAATTGCGCACTGCACCATGGGCGCTTCGATCTGGCATAGTGGTCAGCCCCTGTCCCACTGGCCGTGTCGCCCCATGTCGCCGAAGAAGACCTCGTTCCCCAAGCAGGATATCCGCGTGCTGTTGCTGGAGGGGGTCAGCCAGACCGCCGTGGAGGTGTTCAGCGCCGCCGGCTACAGCCAGATCGAGGCGCACACCAAGGCGCTGCCCGAGGACGAACTGAAGGCGCGCATCGCCGAGGCGCACATCGTCGGCATCCGCTCGCGCACCCAGCTCAGCGCCGAGGTGCTGGCCGAGGCCAAGCGCCTGATCGCGGTGGGCTGCTTCTGCATCGGCACCAACCAGGTCGACCTGGACGCGGCCGAGCTGGCCGGCATCCCGGTGTTCAACGCGCCCTATTCCAACACCCGCAGCGTGGCCGAGCTGGTCATTGCCGAGGCGATCATGCTGACCCGTGGCATTCCGCAGAAGAATGCCGAGTGCCATCGCGGCGGCTGGTCGAAGTCGGCCAGCGGCAGCCATGAGGTGCGTGGCAAGACCCTGGGCATCATCGGCTATGGCCACATCGGCACCCAGGTCGGCGTGCTGGCCGAATCGCTGGGCATGCAGGTGATCTTCCACGACGTGGAAACCAAGCTGGCGCTGGGCAATGCGCGTGCTGCGGCCAGCCTGGACGACCTGCTGGCCCGCGCCGACATCGTCACCCTGCATGTGCCGGAGACCCCGGCCACGCAGTGGATGATCGGCAGCACCGAGCTGGCGAAGATGCGCAAGGGCGCGCACCTGATCAACGCCGCGCGCGGCACCGTGGTCGACATCGATGCGCTGGACGCGGCGCTGGCCAGCGGCCACGTCGGTGGCGCCGCGCTGGACGTGTTCCCGGTCGAGCCGAAGGGCAATGGCGATATCTTCGAATCGCCGCTGACCCGCCACGACAATGTGATCCTGACCCCGCACGTGGGCGGCAGCACGCTGGAGGCGCAGGACAACATCGGCGTGGAGGTGGCGGCCAAGCTGGTGCGCTACAGCGACAACGGCAGCACCCTGTCGGCGGTCAACTTCCCGGAAGTGACCCTGCCCGAACACGAAGACAGCCTGCGCCTGCTGCACATCCACCAGAACGTGCCGGGCGTGCTGTCCAAGGTCAACGAGATCTTCTCGCGACACAACGTCAACATCGACGGCCAGTTCCTGCGCACCGACCCGAAGGTGGGCTACGTGGTGATCGACATCACCGCCAGCGAGGCACAGGCCGCCGCCGTGCGCGACGAACTGGCCGCGATTCCGGGCACGCTGCGGACGCGCATCCTGTATTGAAAAAAGGGGACGGAGGGGATTAAGTCGTTTGCGGCACATGCGCTATAAACGACTTAATCCCCTCCGTCCCCTTTTTACCTCAACGTGCCAGCCAGCGTCGCGCCATGCGCTGCATGGACTCGTCCGATTCCGGATCGGACACGACTTCGGTCACCGGCCGCCATGCCAGGTCAAGTGACTCCTCGCTGAGCACGAAGGCTTCGCCACCCAGCGCGCGGATTACGAAACGCACGTCGTAGTGCCAGTGCCCCGGCACGTCCTTGCGCTCCGGGATCCAGTGCTTGTCCAGATCGAAGATCGCCGGGTCTTCCAGCACCAGGCCGCTCAGGCCCGACTCCTCTTCGGCCTCCTTCAGCGCCACCTGGGCCAGGTCACGGTCGCCGTCGGCGTGGCCGCCCAGCTGCAGCCAGCGTTGCAGCTTGCGGTGGTGGGTCAGCAGCAGGCGCTGGCCATCGGCACTGACCAGCCAGCAGCTGGCGGTGAAGTGGCCGGCCAGGCGCTCGCGGCGGAACGGATCTTCCGGATCGTCCAGCAATGTGCCGAATTCGGCAGCCAGTGCGTCGTGGGCAGGCTCACGGCGGGCATAGTCCCGCAGCAGGCCACGCAAGCGATCGTCAAGCACGGCAAGGGTTTCGGCGGTCTGGCGCATGAATGGGGGCGGTCTGGAAAAATACTGCTCATTATCGCCGTTCATTGTTGCGATTGCGCTTGTGCGTTGGCTTCAGCTTTGGCTAAGGTACAGCGGGCCGTTCGCGCGGCCTTCACCATTCCAGGGTTGCCGGCAACGTATCGGCGGCCCACCCCATCCGATCACTAGGAAGTACTGCATGCTGAAAGCTCTGTTGAGGGTCAAGCCGGTTGAACCGGCCGGGCACGTCGATGCCGGCGAACCCATCGAAGGCAGCCTGGACGGCGAAGCCACGCTGAAACGGACCCTCACGGCTAAACACCTCATCCTGCTTGGCGTGGGTGCGGTGATCGGCGCTGGTATCTTCGTGCTGACCGGCCAGGCCGCGGCCAACCATGCCGGCCCGGCGGTGATGCTTTCGTTCGTGCTGGCCGGTTTCGCCTGTGCCCTGGCGGGCCTGTGCTACGCCGAGTTCGCGGCGATGATGCCGGTCTCCGGCAGTGCCTACTCGTACTCCTACGCCACCCTGGGCGAAGGCATGGCCTGGTTCATCGGCTGGTGCCTGGTGCTGGAGTACCTGTTCGCCTCGGCCTCGGTCGCGGTGGGCTGGTCGGCGTACCTGATCAGCTTCATCACCACCACCTTGCACATGCCGTTCCCGGACCTGCTCAGCGCCGCGCCCATCGCCTGGACCGGCAGCGAGTTCGTCTCCTCCGGCAAGCTGTTCAACCTGCCGGCGGTGCTGATCGTGGCGGCGGTGTCCGGCCTGCTGTACGTGGGCGTGACCCAGTCGGCCTTCGTCAACGCGATCATCGTGGCGATCAAGGTCACCGTCATCTGCCTGTTCATCGGCATCGGCGCGGCCCATATCGACCCGGCCAACTGGCAGCCGTTCATCCCGGAAAACACCGGCGTGCCGGGTGAGTTCGGCTGGAGCGGCATCTTCCGCGCGGCCACCATCGTGTTCTTCGCCTACATCGGTTTCGACGCGGTCTCCACCGCCGCCGGTGAAACCAAGGACCCACAGCGCAACATGCCGATCGGCCTGCTCGGCTCGCTGGCGGTGTGCACCATCGTCTACATCATCGTCTGTGCGGTGCTGACCGGCATGATGCCGTACCACCTGCTGGGCACCGACAAGCCGGTGGCCACCGCGCTGGAGCCCTACCCGACCCTGTCCTGGCTTAAGACGTTCGTGGAAATCGGCGCCATCGCCGGCCTGTCCTCGGTGGTGCTGGTGATGATGATGGGCCAGACCCGCATCGCTTACACCATCTCCCGCGACGGCCTGTTGCCGAAGTTCTTCGGCAAGGTCCACGCCCGCTTCCGCACCCCGTACGTCGCCACCATCGTGGTCGGCGTGATCGCTGCCGCGCTGGCCGGCCTGGTGCCGCTGAACGTGCTCGGCGAACTCGTCTCGATGGGCACCCTGCTGGCCTTCGCCACCGTCTGCGTCGGCGTGCTGGTGCTGCGCTATACCAAGCCGGACCTGCACCGCCCGTTCCGCGTGCCGATGGTGTGGATCATCTGCCCGCTCGGCGCGGCCACCTGCCTGTTCCTGTTCTGGCAGGCGTTCGTCGTGCATTGGCACCTGTTCGTTGGCTGGACCCTGCTCGGCCTGCTGATCTACCTGGGCTACGGCATCCGCAACAGCAAGCTGGCCAAGTCGCCCTGATCCGCCTACGGGCCGGCCTCGCGCCGGCCCGTCCGTTTTCCCCGCGCGCCGCCCGTGGCGCGCTTCGACAAGACCACCACACATGTTCAAGCAACTGTGGGCCACCAAGCACCCGCATGCCGCCCATGAAGACGCCAACGGCCTGAGCCTGCGCCGCCACCTCGGCCCCTGGGGCCTGACCGCCCTCGGTATCGGCGCGGTGATCGGCGGCGGCATCTTCGTCATCACCGGCCAGGCCGCCGCCAACCACGCTGGCCCGGCCATCATGCTGTCCTTCGTGCTGGCCGCGATCTGCTGCGCCTTCTGCGCACTGGCCTATGCCGAGTTCGCCTCGATGGTGCCGGTCTCCGGCAGCGCCTACACCTACACCTACGCCACCTTCGGCGAGCTCTCGGCCTGGTTCATCGGCTGGATGCTGGTGCTCGAGTACGGCGTCTCCGCCTCGGCGGTCGCGGTCAGCTGGACCGGCTATTTCCTCAGCCTGCTCAGCCAGTTCGACATCCATCTACCGGCGGCGCTGGTCAGCGCCCCACTCGATGCACAGCTGCGCCCCACCGGCGCGATCGCCAACCTGCCGGCCGCTGCGCTGGTACTGCTGCTGACCTGGCTGTGCTACGTCGGCATCAGCAAGTCCTCGGCGATGAACATGGCAATGGTCGTGCTGAAGACCGGCCTGATCCTGCTGGTCATCGTGGTCGGCTGGAAGTACGTGGACACCAGCAACTGGACGCCGTTCATTCCCGCCAACGAAGGGCCTGGCAAGTACGGCATGGAAGGCGTGCTGCGTGGCGCGGCGATGGTGTTCTTCGCCTACATCGGTTTCGAAGCGGTGTCGGTGGCGGCGCAGGAATCGAAGAATCCGCAGCGTGACATGCCGTTCGGCATGATGCTGTCGCTGGTGATCTGCACCGTGCTGTACATCGCGATGGCTGCGGTGATGACCGGCCTGGTGCCGTTCCAGCTGCTCGGCACCGACGAGCCGGTGGTGACTGCCGTGGCCGCGCATCCGCAGCTGGGCTGGCTGCGCTGGGTGGTCGAGGTCGGCGCGCTGGTCGGCCTGTCCTCGGTGGTGCTGGTGATGATCATCGGCCAGCCGCGCATCTTCATGATCATGGGCCGCGATGGCCTGCTGCCGCCGGTGTTCACCAGGATCCACCCGAAGTACCGCACTCCGCACATCAACACCGTGATCACCGGCATCGGCATCGCGCTGCTGGCGGCGCTGTTCCCGCTGGACATCCTCGGCGAGCTGACCTCGATGGGCACGCTGATCGCGTTCGCCGCAGTCTGCGCCGGCGTGCTGATCCTGCGCCGTACCCAGCCGGACCTGCCGCGCCCGTTCCGCATGCCGATGGCGTGGCTGATCTGCAGCCTGGGCGTGTTGAGCTGCCTTGCCCTGCTGTCGGCGATGACGATGCACAACTGGATGCTGATGGGGGTGTGGACGTTCGTCGGTTTCGTGATCTATTTCTGCTACGGGTTCCGGCACAGCCGCCTGCGCGCGAAATAAAGGGATTGCAGGGCCTGCGGCCCTGCACCCGCCGGAGCCGGAGCAACTTCCAGAGCAACAGCTGGGTTGAGGGTTTCGCGGGGAGGCATGGGTTAGCGGGGGACGCCGTGAATCCATCCCTGGAGGCTTGGCCGCGGCATCCATGCCGCGGACACCCCCGCGAACCCATGCCTCCCCGCCCCTGACACTTTCCCGGCACGTCCGGTAGATCCACGCCATGTGTGGATGATGGTCATTCCCAGCGACCAAGGCGCCCGACGATGATCATCTGCGGCCAAACCAGATGGTCTTCTGTATCCAGCCTGCGCCGCCCATGCAACCCATGAAGTACTCATGGTTACCGTTGACGTTGACGTCCACGGTGTAGCGCTCGGTCTTTGGCATCAGCATCGCTCTGCCCTGCAGCGCCACCGCGACTCATCCAGCGGATCAGCATGATCACTGAAGCGGGCCCATTCGGTCGCACAACCGCCGGTCAACAGCGCAAGCCCCGCAGCAACGGCCATTCGCATACACGTAGCCATCTCCATCATCACTTCTCGATTTCCGGTCGCAGCACGCGCTCGTACTTTCCGTCCACGTCGTACGTGTTCTTGTCCTGCCCCCTGCTCGTCTCCAGCCTCAACGCCTAAACGGTTCGCAGAGCCAGATCATTCTCCGCTGGCCCCTGTTGCCTCGACTCCGTTGAGCAGCAACCGGTCGAGCCCCTGTCGTCCGCTGCGCCGGCCCCGCCTAGCGGCGATTGAACCAGATGAGCTGCTGCTGCCAGCCGGCACCGGCCATGCAGGCATTGAACTCGCTGCTGCGGTCGGACGCGTTGACGTCCACGATGTAACTCTCCTCTTTCGGCATGGGTACCATGTTGTACTTGCCGTCAATGGCGCAGACTTCATCAAGCCTGCAGGGCACCTTGCGGTCTTCGTAGACGGTGCGCGTGGCCACTTCATTCCTGACCGGCCAGTGATCGTCGGCCTGCGCCCTGCAACTCGAATGGGCGGGGCCGAATGACCGCGCACCCGCATCCATCTTCACCCATTCCATCGTGCAGCCACTGCTGGCAAGCATGATGCCAATCGCCCCCATCATCCCCATCGCGCGCGCGATCATCGAAGTACTCCTTTCCTTGGCGCTCGCCGGAACTTCTGCGGCAATCCGATGATGTTTCGCGGCAAGAGGGCTGTCCACGACCGGAATCGCTTCCAGCGGGAGCGCTGCCCTCCCCATTCAGCCAGCGCTGTGCTTGCCTCGATCCAACCCCTGCGCGCCGCCTGCCAGCACACCGCTTCGCGTTGCCCACGCAACAGGCAGGAGGTCGCCGCGCGGGCCCAGCATCGGGCCGGATCACGTAAAATGCCGTCCATGGACACCACCACCTTCCCCTACGACACCGCCCGCCTGGGCGAACTGGCCCAGCTGCTGATCGACAACGTCCGCGAACTGGCCCAGGCCGGCTGGACCCCGGCCACCAGCAGCAACTTCTCCCACCGCCTGGATGACCGCCACGCCGCGATCACCGTCTCGGGCAAGGACAAGGGCCGCCTGATCGAGGACGACATCATGGTGGTGGACTTCGATGGCAAGGCCGTCGGCCGCCCGCTGCGCCCCTCCGCCGAAACCCTGCTGCACACCCAGCTGTACCGCCGCTTCCCGGAAATCGGCTGCGTACTGCACACCCATTCGCCGGTGCAGACCATTGCCTCGCGCCTGTACGCGCCGCAGGGTCATGTGCACCTGGAAGGCTACGAACTGCTGAAGGCCTTCGCCGGCAACAGCACCCACGAGATGGCCATCGACGTACCGGTGTTCGCCAACACCCAAGACATGAACGTGCTTTCGAAGCAGGTCGATGATCTGCTCGACCGCCAGAACCTGTGGGGCTACCTGATCGACGGCCACGGCCTGTACGCCTGGGGCCGTGACATGGCCGAGGCGCGGCGCCACCTGGAAGCCTTCGAATTCCTGTTCCACTGCGAACTGGAACTGCGCAGGCTGCGCGGCTGAACCCGTGCGCAGGTGCAGATGCCGATCCGGAATCTGCGCCCCGCCCCCGCCCTGCTACCCTGTCTTCCCCCCGAGACGTTCAAGCTGCCGCCATGAGCCGACTGCGCATCTACGACGACACCCGCCCCGAATCGCCGCTGCTGGACACCCAGGACGGCGCGGTCATCGCTGCCGAACTGCAGAAGATCGGCGTCACCTTCGAGCGCTGGCAGGCCACCGCGCCAGTCGCGCCGGGCGCCAGCCAGGAGGAAGTGTTCGCTGCCTACCGTGCGGACATCGACCGCCTGGTCGCCGAGCGCGGCTTCAAGAGCGTGGACGTGGCCTCGATCGCCCCGGACAACCCCAACCGCGCCGAGCTGCGGAAGAAGTTCCTCGACGAACACTTCCACAAGGAAGACGAGGTGCGCTTCTTCGTCGCAGGCTCCGGCCTGTTCACCCTGCACGTGGGCGACAAGGTCTACGAGATCGAGTGCGTGAAGGACGACCTGATCGCCGTGCCCGATGGCACCACCCACTGGTTCGACATGGGCGATGAACCGAGCTTCGTGGCGATCCGCTTCTTCACCGAGCCGGACGGCTGGGTGGGTCATTTCACCGGCACCGACATCGCGCAGAAGTTCCCCCGTTACGTACCTACCCAGGCGTCCTGATCCATGCAGCCCCGCGTCATCCTGACCGACATCGAAGGCACCACCAGCAGCATCTCGTTCGTCAAGAACGTGCTGTTCCCCTATGCCCGCAAGGCCTTGCCGGCGTTCGTCGCCGAACATGGCCAGCAGCCAGAGGTCCGCCGCTGGCTGGACGCGGTGGCTACCGAGATCGGCGGCGCCTGCCAGGACAGCCTGGTGGCCGAGACGCTGCAGGGCTGGATCGACCAGGACCGCAAGCACACCGCGCTGAAGGCGCTGCAGGGCCTGATCTGGGATGAAGGCTACCGCCGCGGCGACTACACCGCGCACTTCTACCCGGAAGTGGCGCCGGTGCTGAAGGGCTGGCACGCTGCCGGCCTGCCGCTGTACGTGTACTCCTCCGGCTCGGTGCCGGCGCAGAAGCTGTTCTTCGGTTTCAGCGATGCCGGTGACCTCAGCCCGCTGGTGTCGGGCTGGTTCGATACCGAGATCGGTGGCAAGCGCGAGGCCGACAGCTACCGCCGCATCGTGCAGGCGATCGGCGTGCCGGCCGGCGAGATCCTGTTCCTGTCGGATGTGGTGGAGGAATTGGACGCCGCCCGCGAAGCCGGCCTGCAGACCCGCCTGATCGATCGCCTGGACGATTACCCGATGCCGCGCATCGGCCAGGCCGCCAACGGCCACGAGCGGGTCGAGAACTTCCAGCAGATCCAGCTGTAAAGAAGAGAGGTGTGCGGACCAACGGTCCGCACCTACCCGTCTCCGCGTCTGGTAGATGCCAACCTTGGTTGGCATGTTCGGGGTGTGCCAACCAAGGTTGGCACCTACCAAAACAGGATGTGCCGCCCTCAACGATCAAGGTGTGCGGACCAACGGTCCACACCTGCCCGGCTCCGCGTCTGGTGGATGCCAACCTTGGTTGGCATGTTCCGGGTGTGCCAACCAAGGTTGGCACCTGCCAATGCGGGCTACGCCGCCCTCAACGATCGTTGAGGGTCTTCAGCTTCATTGCTTCGTGCAGGGCAGTCAGGTCCACCGGGCCGCGCACCGCAATGTCCCGGGTCTCGCCCGGCAGCAGGTCCAGCAGGTTGTCTTCGACCTGCACATCCAGCGAGCCGAAATCGATCCACGTCGCGCGCACGTAAGCCGCGCTTTCCAGGCGTAGACGATAGTGATCGCCTTCGATGGACAAGGTGGCCTTCAGCTTCTGCCGCGGCAACACCTGGTCTTTGGCTTCGACGAATCCGACGACCTGGCGGGCACTGACCGCCCCGTTCTGCAGCAGCTCGAACACGGCCACCGTGCGCTTCGGATCGGCACCGGCCAGCAGCTCGGCATCGCGGAAATCACCAATCGAGGTGACGCCCGCCGCCGTCAACGCCACCGCGTCCTCGCGACGACGCAGCACCTTGCCATCCACATCCATCACCCGCAGCCGCCAACGTGCGTCTGCGGCAGCGCCATCATTGATCAGGCGCACCCGCGTACTGCCCTCATCACGCAATGCCGCCAGCGTGACCGGCGCGAAGAAGCGCCGCGCGGCGTAGTGCAGCGCCTTCCAGCGACCGAAGTAGTCCACGCTGGACCATGAAGCACCCGGCCAGACGTCGTTGAGCTGCCAGTACAGCGAGCCCATCGTGTACGGCCGCGAGGCGCGATGGTGCAGCGCGGCCAGCGCGATGCCATCGGCCTGCATCACCTGGCTGAGGTAGACGAAGTCCTCGAAGTCCTTCGGCGTGCCGTAGCCCAGTTCGATGTAGTGCAGCAGGCGGCTGTTGCCCTCGCCGGCCATGAATTTCTGGTGCGCGCGGATCACCGGGCTGTCGATGCGCTGCTCGGCGCGGGTGGCAATCTGGTCCACGGTGGCCACCGACGGCCATGCCTGCAGGCCGTACTCGGACATGAAGCGCGGCGTCTCGCGCAGGTAAGCCTGCACCGGCAGCGCCGGATTGCCCCAGACCTGCCAGTAGTGCTTGTCGCCACGGGTCGAGTCGTTCGCCTTTTCGTCCAGGTCGTTACTGGGCGAGCTGGACCAGTACGGCACGCCCAGCCCCTCCTCACCCACTACCTGGCGCAGGTCATTGCCGAACAGGTCGACATAGCCCTGCCAGACCTTCTCGGCAAACGCCGGGTCGGCCGCCTTCAGGTCGCGGCCGTGGCCCCAGTCCTTCCAGGCGGTTTCTTCCTCGTTGTTGCCACACCACAGCACGATGCTGGGGTGATGGCGCAGCCGGCGCACATTGTCGCGTGCCTCGGCCACCACGCTGGCACGGAAGGCCGGATCGTAGCCCGGCTGCATGCCACCACCGAACATGAAGTCCTGCCAGACCAGCAGGCCCAGTTCGTCGGCGATGTCGAAGAAGGCATCGTCCTCGTAGTAGCCGCCCCCCCAGTTGCGCAGCATGTTCATGTTGGCGTCGCGTGCGGCGGTCAGCACCTGGCGCAGGCGCGCGGCGTCGACCCGTGCGGGGAAGGCATCGAACGGAATGACGTTGGCGCCCTTTGCGAAGATCTCCACGCCGTTGATGACGAAAGCGAAGCCCTGCCCGCCCTTGCCGTCTTCCTCGCGGCGCAGTTCAACCGTGCGCAGGCCGATACGCTGCTCGCGCACCAGCGCTGCATCGACACCATCATCCAGGCGGACCTGCACGGTGTAGCGGTCCTGTGCACCGTGGCCGGCCGGCCACCAGCGCTGCGGCTTGACCAGTTCGACCGGTACTTCGACGGCGTTCTGGCCGGGCTTCAGCAGCACCGTGCGCTGCACCTGGGCCACGCTGCGACCCTGCGGATCGCGCACATCGACATGGACCACCGCAGAACCGGCCGCCGCGCCCTGCTCCATCTCCAGCAGCACGGCCAGCTTCGCCTGCTCCGCGCTCAATGCATCGGTACGCACGGCAAGATCGGTCAGGCGGTGCGCATCCCAGGCCTGCAGGTCGACCCCGCGCCACACGCCGGCGGTGACATAGCGCGGGCCCCAGTCCCAGCCGAAGTGATAGGCCGGCTTGCGCGCGAAGTTGCCGACCATCGCGTCCTTGGGCTCATCGCCATAGGGCGAAGGATAGTTGCCGGCGATCTTGTGCGGCATCGCCTGTACACCGGGAAGCAGTGTGCGGATTGGTGAACGGAACACGATCTGCAGTTCATTGCCATTCGCGCGCAGGCGCCCGTCCACGCGCGCACGCCAGGTGCGGTGCGCGTTGTCCGCGCTCAGCAGCGGCCTGCCGTTGAGGCTGACTTCGGCATAGGTATCCAGCCCGTCGAAGCGCAGCTCGGCATTGGGCTTGGCCAGTGTCGCCGCATCCACGTCGAAGCGGGCGCGGTATTCCCAGGCAGCCAGCCCGATCCATTGCAGCTCTGCCTCAGGCGCACCGACGTACGGATCGCGGATCAGCGCGTGGGCGAGCAGGTCGGTGTGCACGCTGCCCGGCACCTTCGCCGCACGCCATTGCTGCAGGCCCGGGTGGGCTGCACCCTGCGCATCACCGGGCAGCATGCGGAATTCCCACTGTGCCTGCAGCGGGGCTGCAGTTGCCGGGAAGGCGGAGGCTGCGATCAGCAGCAGGAGCAGACGGACAACGAGGGAAAGGCGATGCACGCGGAGCTCCTGTTTTTCCGCCGGGCGTCGCCCGGCGCTACCGATTCCGGATTGCCAGGCATGGCCTGGCATTACTGCATTCAAACGATCTTCAGCGCACCACGTTCAACACTTCGTAGCACGCGCCCATGGTGTGGTAATCCACCTTGCCGGCCGGGCTCTTCTCGTCGCTGTACTTGCGGTTGTCCGCATCAAGGATGCGGAACCAGGCACCGTACTGGTGGTCGACGAAATGCTCCCACGAGTACGCCCAGATGCGCTCGTACCACTGCCAGTAGCGGTCATCACCGGTGCGCTTGGCCATCAGTGCGGCGGTGGCCAGCGTTTCGGCCTGCACCCAGAAATACTTGTCGTCGTCGCAGACGAAGCTGTCGCCACCGATCGGCGCACCGTCCATGCCCGGCTGTCGGCGCGTTTCCGGTGCGAAACCGTAGTACAAACCACCGCGCGCTTCGTCCCAGCTGCGCGCCACGGCCACATCGAACAGGTGCTGCGCGGTCGGCACCAGCCAGTCGGCCTGCACGTGGCGATCGAGGATCAGCAACAGCTTGGCCCATTCGGTCTGGTGGCCGGGCTGGAAGCCCCATGGGCGGAACAGGTGCTTGGGGTCGTCCAGGTTGTAGTCCCAGTCGATCTCCCAGTTCTCATCGTAGTGCTCCCAGACCAGCCCGCCGGCCTTGGCCGCCTGGCGGCGGGTCATGTTGTCGGCCAGCTGTAGCGCACGCTGGACATAGCGCTGCTCGCCACTGGCCTCGAACGCCGCCAGCATCGCCTCGCACATGTGCATGTTGGCGTTCTGGCCGCGATAGCCGGTGAAGTTCCACTGGCCATCGGCCTCGTCCTTGTACAGGCCGTGCTGTGGCTCCCAGAAGCGCGCTTCCAGCAGCTTCCAGGTTTCGTCCATCCACACACGCGCCTGTTCGATACCGGCCTTCAGCGCGCAACTGTAGGCCAGCAGCACGAACGCCACGCCGTAGCAGTGGTTCATGTCGTCCTCGACCTTGCCATCACGCAGGGTCCAGGCGTAGCCACCGGTGGCCGGGTTGCGGTGCACGTCCCGCAGGTAGCGCACGCCGTGCTCGACCGCCTCGCGGTACTCGGCATTGCCGAATTCGCGGTAGGCCATCGCGTAGTTGAAGACGAAGCGCGTGCTGCTCACCAGGTGGCGGTGGCTGGCATCGTAGACGCTGCCGTCATCCCGGAAGTAGTGGAAGAAGCCGCCGTCCGGATCGATGCAGCGCGGATGGTAGAACGCCATGGTATCGGCGATGTGCGCGCGCAGGAACGCGGGCGAACGGAAATCGGGCAAGGTGCTCATGCGGTAATGTCCTGGGCCTGCAGCAGCTGCTGCACTTCATCGAGCGAGGGCATCGCGGCGAACGCGCCCTTGCGGGTAACAGCCAGCGCCCCCACGGCGGCGCCGAAGCGCAGCGTGGCGGTGATCGCCTCCGGATCCTGGCAGAACGCAGCGAAACCAGCACCCGCCCCACCGCGCTCCAGCAGGCCGACCAGCACGCCACCGACGAAGGCATCGCCGGCGGCCGTGGTATCGACCGTGGCCACGCGGAAGCTGGTGACCGTGCCGTGGTTGTCGCGGGTGTACCAGTGCAGCGTGGCCGCACCATCGGTGACGATCACCCAGCGCGCCTGCGCGGCCAGCAGGCGCCGCAGCACCGTCGCCTCGCCGTCACTGCCCAGCGGCGCGGCCAGGTAGTCCAGTTCCTCGCGCGACAGCTTGACCAGATCGGCGCGTTCCAGCGCCTGCCACAGGCGCGGCGTCGGATCCTCGTTCGCCGGCCACAGCGCGGGACGCAGGTTCAGATCGAGGCTGACCACCGCTCCGGCCGCACGTGCACGGTCCATGCCGGCAAAGGTCGCCTCGGCGATGCCCGGCTCGGTCAGGCTGTTGGAGCAGACGTGGAAGCACTGCGCGCTGTCGAAGCAGGCGGCCTGGAAATCGCTGTCACGGAACAGCAGGTCGGCGGCCGGCGGGCGGTAGAAGCTGAAGCTGCGCTCGCCACTGGCGTCGAGGGCGACGAAGGCCAGCGCGGTCTTCGCCGCATCGGTACGCACGATGTAATCCGTGCCCACGCCGTGCTCGACCAGGCTGTCGGCCAGGAAGTCACCGAACATGTCACGGCCGAGCATGCCGACGAACTGGGTCTTCGCGCCCAGCCGCGCAGCGGCCACGGCAACGTTGGCCGGCGCACCGCCGGCGTACTGCAGGAACGCCCGCGGCGTATCGGCCGAGGCCGGCGGCTGCGCTAGTAGATCGATCAAAATTTCGCCGAAGCAAACGATGGAACCCATTCCGGACTCAGCCTCCCTGCGTTGCGGAAGCCGGCGTACGTGCGCCGACCAGTCCGTAGAAAATGATGTAGCCGTAGCACAGCAGCGGCAGGATGAAGCTGGCCTGCACACCGATGTGGTCGGCCAGCACGCCCTGCAGGTACGGCACCACCGCACCGCCGACGATGGCCATGATCAGCAGGCTGGAACCCTTGTTGGTCAGCGGGCCCAGGCGCTCGATGCTCAGCGCGAAGATGGTCGGGAACATGATCGAATTGAACAGGCCGATCGCCACCACCGAGTACAGCGCGATGTTGCCGGAGGTCAGCATGGTCGTGACCAGCAGCCCCACGTTGACCAGCGCGAAGATCGCCAGCAGGCGGCTGGGCGAGAAG
The DNA here is from genome assembly GCF_014145825.1 of Stenotrophomonas sp. I18B00994. Taxonomy (NCBI): domain Bacteria; kingdom Pseudomonadati; phylum Pseudomonadota; class Gammaproteobacteria; order Lysobacterales; family Lysobacteraceae; genus Stenotrophomonas; species Stenotrophomonas sp. I18B00994. The sequence continues at coordinate 134,220 of NZ_JACIUW010000005.1, forward strand.
CGCGCCAGCAGCGCCGAGCCGGCGAAGCGGCCGATCATCGCCATCGTCCAGTAGGCCGACACGTAATGCGTGGCTTCCTGCTCGCTGAAGCCGCCGATGTTGGGCATCGACAGGTAGTTGACCAGGAAGCTGCCGATCGAAACTTCGGCACCGACGTAGAAGAAGATGCCCAGCACACCCAGCAGCAGGTGGCGCTTGCGCAGCGCATCCAGGTAGCTGTGGTGGTGGCCCTGGTCGGCCTGCTCGGTGGCGTCGCTCAGTGCCGGCAGGCGGAACAGGTATACGAACAGCGCCAGCAGCACCAGCGCAACGGCCAGCCCCACGTACGGGCCCTGCACGGCCTGCGCCTCGGCGGCACGGTAGGCCAGCTGTTCGGCGGCCGGCAGTGCCGCGATGTCATCGGCACTCTTCACCGTGTTGGACAGGATCAGCATGCCGCCGAAGATCGGGGCGATGGCCGTGCCCAGCGAGTTCAGTGCCTGCGCCAGGGTCAGGCGACTGGAGCTGGTCTGCTCCGGGCCCAGCAGCGCGACGTAGGGGTTCGCAGCAACCTGCAGCACGGTGATGCCGGTGGCCAGAACGAACAGTGCGCCCAGGAAGGCGCCATACACGCGCAGCTCGGCCGCCGGCCAGAAGCCCAGCGCACCGATACCGGCAATCACCAGGCCGGCCACGATGCCCTTCTTGTAGCCCAGCGCCGCCACCAGCCGACCCGCCGGCAGCGACATCAGGAAATAGGTGCCGAAGAAGGTGAACTGCACCAGCATCGCCTTGGCGTAGTTCAGCTCGAACACCGCCTTCAGGTGCGGGATCAGGATGTCATTGAGGCAGGTCAGGAAGCCCCACATGAAGAAGATCGTGGTGACCACGGCCAGCGCCTTGCCGTTGGTGACGGCAGGTGCGTTGCCCGAAGATCCCGTTGGACGGGGCGTTGCGGAGATCGGCATGCGGTACGCGCCTCGATGCGCGGAAGGTCGTTGTTGCGTGGAAGGGGTGTATGGAATAAATCAGTTCGGTCGTGCGGCACTGCTTTCGCGGATGCGCAACTGCACCGGCGCGACCGTGCGCCGTGGCGGCGCGTCCGGTTCGTCCAGTCGTTGCAGCAGCAGCGCCGCAGCTTGCCGGCCCCGCTCGCGCGGATCGGCGGTGAGCGTGGTCAACGGCGGCACCGCCACCGCAGCCTCGGAAATATCGTCGAAGCCGGTAACGGCAAAGTCACCTCCCGGACGGATGCCCCGTGAATTCAAGCCCAGCATCAGGCCCAGCGCGACGGTGTCGTTGTAGCAGACCGCCGCACTCGGCCGATGGCCATCGGCAAACAGCTCATCGGTGCGCGCTGCGGCTTCCAGGCGGTTCGGTGCCGACTCGATCATCCAGCCCGGCGGCAGCGGCAGACCGGCCTCGGCCAGCGCCTGCTGGAAACCGGCACGGCGCTGGTGGCACGAGCTCGATGCGGCGTGGCCGCCGAAGAAGGCGATCTGGCGATGTCCGCGCTCGATCAGGTGGCGCGTGGCCAGATAGGCACCGTGCTGGTTGTCCAAGGTGAGGAAATCCCAGTCGGCCCCTTCCAGCTCGCGGTTGAACAGCAGCACGTTGGCATTGGCACCCAGTGCCTGTCGCAACTGCACGGTATCGCTGCCCTCGGCCGGCGACAGGATCAGGCCGGCGGGGGTGTGCTCCATCAACGTGGACAGCACGGCCTGCTGGCGCTCCGGCGATTCGCCAGTGCTGCCGAGCAGGGTCACGTAACCGCGTCCGCCCAGCGCCTCGTCCACGCCGGACGCGAATTCGGCGAAGAACGGGTTGGAAAGATCGTTGATCACCAGCGCGATGCTCGACGAGGTACGTCGACGCAGGTTGGCGGCAGCGCGGTTGTAGACATAGCGCTGCCGGCGCAGCTCGGCCTCGACCTTGGCACGGGTATCGACGTTGACCAGCGGGCTGCCGCGCAACACCAGCGACACGGTCGCCCGTGACACGCCGATGGCACGCGCGATGTCGGTCACCGTCACTGCCTTGCCGGCGCGCTTGCTGGGACTGCTGCCGTTGTCGTTCATCGTCTTCCCGGACTCCGCTGGAGGCTCAAGCCTAATGGATCAGGGCCGTGTCGTGCCGTGCCGTTCGCTGGGTCACCGCGAACGGCACAGTCCGGCTCAGCGCAGCTGGCTGCCCGGTGCCGCGCACCAGGACACCGGCAGGTCCTTCACCGCCGTACCCCAGCCCTGCTCCGGCGCCTTCGCGTCAAGCGCGAACTGCAGGCGCGGGCCCTGCTGCAGCTGGTTCCAGTCCAGCCAGACCGGCGCATGCGCCTGGCCATCGACCTGCACGCCCTGAACGTACTGCAGGCGGCGGCCATCGGCACCCGGCGCGTCGATGCGCAGCGTCCGGCCATTGCCCATGTCCAGTTCCACCTTGCTGAAGCGCGGGGTGTGCAGCAGGAACTGGCCGCTGCCCGGCACCGCCGGATACACGCCGATGGCGCTGAAGAGATACCAGGCCGACATCGTGCCGAGGTCGTCGTTGCCGGTCACGCCATTGGGCGCATTGGTGAACAGCTGCTGCGCGGCACGCACCACGGCCGCGGTCTTCCACGGCTGGCCGATCAGCGTGTACAGCCACGGCGAGTGCAGGTCAGGCTCGTTGTTCGGGTTGTAGCGGAACTGGTTGTAGTAGCTGTACGGCCCGACCACCCACTCCTTGCGGGCGGCATTGAGCGGATCGGCCTGCAGCGCGTCCATGGCGAAGAACGCGTCGAGGCGGCGGCCGGCCTGTTCGCGGCCCTGCATCGCTTCGACCAGCCCCGGCACGTCCTGCTGCGCCAGCCACTGGTACTGCCACGCCGTGCCCTCATGGAAACCGTGGTGCGAACGCGGACTGTAGTGGCCATCGGCCGGGGTGTACCACTGGCCATCCTCGGTGCGCGGGCGCGGGAAACCGGTGAAGCCGGTCTCGGCGTCGCGCACCTGCGGGTCCCACACCTTGCGCCAGTTGCGGCCGCGCTCACGCAGCGTCGCCGCGTCCTGCGCATGGCCGAGGCCATCGGCCATCTGCGAAAGCGCACAGTCGGCCAGTGCGTATTCCAAGGTAGCCGAACCGCCGTGGTGCGGATCGACGTCCATGCCCTTGGACGGGAACGCGCGGTCGTAGACCACATAGCCCTTGTCCAGGTAGGTCGGGTTGCCGGAACGGCCGGCCATGCGTGAGTTCAGCGGCGGCGTGCCGAAGGCATTGCGGCGCAGCGCATCCCAGGCCTGCGATTCACGGCCCTTGAGCGCACCGAAGCGCCACAGGTCGACCATGAACGGGGTGACCGGATCGCCGGTCATGATGTTGGTCTCGAAGTTGGCATAGCCCCAGCGCGGCAGCCAGCCGCCCTGCTCGTCGATCGCCAGCAGGGTACGGCCGATGTCGCGCGCCACGTCCGGGCGGGTCAGTGCCAGCCACTGGTTCTGCGCGCGGTAGGTATCCCACAGCGAGAAGTACTCGTAGTAGGTCCAGCCATCGGCACGGTGGATGCCATCGTCATAGCCGCGGTAGCGGCCGTCGGCGTCGTTGCCGGTCATCGGCTGCAGCAGCGCGTGGTAGACCGCGCTGTAGAACACGGCGCGGTCGTCGGCGGTGCCGCCCTGCACGCGCACCCGGCCCAGCTGCTCGCGCCACGACTGCTGGGACAGCGCCCGCATCCGATCGAAACCGAGCAGCGCGCCGCCCTGCATGCCTTCCGCGCGCAGGTTGGTACGCGCGCCTTCGGCATCCACATGCGATATCGCGCTGATCGCCGTTACCGACTGGCCCTTGGCGAGGTCGAAGCTGAGCCAGGCACCATTCGGCTTCTGTTCGCCTTCCATGCTGTGGCGCGCACCCGGCAGGCCGCCGCCCTCGCCCCAGGTGCCATGCGCCTTGAACGGGCGGTCGAACTCGATGCGGAACCAGGTGGTGTACTGATGGCCGCCGCAGAAACTCTTGGTCACCAGCTTGCCCTCGACCACGCGGTCGCCGACCACATCGACCACGCTGCCGATCACCGAATGGCGCTCATTGGCTTGGCCAACATTGACCAGCACGTGGCCCTCGCCCTGGCGCTGGCTGAAGGTGTAGCGCTCGGCCGCGGCACGTGTACGCGCGGTGGCCTCGGCATCGATGCCGCCGTAGCTGGTCAGGCGCACCTTGTAATAGCCGGCCTGGCCGATCTCGCCGTCATGCGTGTACGAAGCGGCATAGGTCTTGTGGTTGAAGTTCTTGGCGTCAGCAGTATCGAAATCGCCGCCCGGACCGATGCTGCCGGTGACCGGCAGGATCGACACCTGCCCGCCCTGCTCCCAGCAACCGGCGCCAGAGATGAAGGAGTGGCCGAAACCGCGGATCTTCTCGTCGTCGTAGCGCCAGCCGGAATAGTGGCTGCCGATCGGGCTGACCTGGATCAGCCCGAACGGTGCCGATGCGCCGGGGAAGGTATTGCCGTCGTCCTTGCTGCCGATGAAGGTGTTGACCTCGCGCTCCAGCGCCGCCGGAGCGGCCTGCAGCAGCATCGGCATGGCCGAAAGCGCCAGCAGACAGGCCAGGCGCGCCAGCGGGCGGGAGGACAATGGGACGGCGGGAGCGGACGGCACTGGACGCATGTCGGGTTCCTGTAGTCGATGACGCGGAGGCAGACGGCCGGGGCCGTCCGGCACCGTTCCGCTGAGCCCTGCCCTGACCTGCAGAGAGCTCCCCCTGGAATGACGCCCGACCCACCAGACCGTGGATTTAGATCGATTCAAGTAGAGCATGCGGCTTCAGCCGAATGCATTCTGCGGCGCAGCATGAGAGGGGGTGTTCGGCAGGGCTGCGCCCTGCACCTGCCGAAGCCGAAGCAACAGCAAAAGCCGACTATCCGTGGGATGGCGGGGTGGGTCCGGTTGCGGGGGACGCCGTAAACCCGTCCCTGGGGGCTTGGCCGCGGCATCCATGCCGCGGACACCCCCGCAACCGGACCCACCCCACCTTCGACAGTTTCCTGCGATCTGTCGGTAGATCCACGCCCTGCGTGGATAGCGTGGAAATGATCGAATTGTTCGTGTAGAGCCGAGCCATGCTCGGCTCAGAGCGAAGCGACCCGCTTTTGCTTTTGATCCTTTGATTCCTTTCCGTGGCTGGCACGCGCAAGGAATTATCAGGGGCCGGTCGGGATGGGCTGCGCAGGACCGTTGGCGCCATGGATGGCGCCATCGAGCCCCCAGGGATGGGTTTACGGCGTGTCCTGCGCAGCCCATCCCGACCGGCCCACTCCGATAAAGCTGCTTTTGACGACCCCCCCAGCCACGAGGGGCTCCGCCGTTGGCTGGAACCCATCATTCCACGACGGAATTGGCGCGCTGGCCCCGCTGGGCCTACCATCGGCGGTCCCCACCCCCCACCGCCCCTTCCATGTCCGCTCCCGCTTCCGCCGCACCGCGTCGCTGGTTCGTCGCCGGCGACTTCAACGGCTTCTTCGGCCTGGTCGTCGACAACCTCTCCATCCTCGGCTTCATCGCCATGGCCCTGGTCGGGATCTTCCAGTTCCCCGCCGACGTGGTGTTCGGCCGCATGTTCCCCGGCACCGCCTTCGGCGTGCTGGTCGGCAACCTGCTGTACACCCTGATGGCGCGCCGGCTGGCCGCGCGTACCGGCCGCGACGACGTCACCGCCATGCCGCTGGGCCTGGATGCACCGACCAGCATCGGCATGGCGCTGCTGGTGCTCGGCCCGGCCTTCCTCGCGTTCAAGCAGCAGGGCATGGACCCGCACGCTGCGGGCATCGCCACCTGGCAGCTTGGCATGGCCGCGCTGGTCATCATGGGCGTGCTCAAGTTCGTGCTGTCGTTCTTCGGCGAAGCGGTCACCCGCGCGCTGCCGCGAGCCGCGCTGCTGGGTTCCATCGCCGGCATCGCGCTGGTGCTGATGGGCCTGCTGCCGCTGCTGGAAACGCTGCGCTCGCCGCTGGTCGGCTTCACCACGCTGGGCCTGCTGCTGTACGTGCTGATCGCCAAGGGCAAGCTGCCGGTGCGTGGCCCGGGCGTGCTGCTGGCCTTCGTGTTCGGCACCGTGCTGTATTACGGCCTCGGCCTGGCCGGGCTGGGCGCGCCGGGCTTCCATGTACCGGAGTGGGTGCCGCCGCAGGTGGTGCTGCCGCTGCCGACACTGGGCTTCCTCGACGGCCTGCCCACCGCGATGACCTACCTGCCGCTGCTGCTGCCGTTCGGTCTGCTGATGGTGGTCGGCGGCATCAACGTGTCTGAAAGCGCGCGCGCAGCCGGCGACGACTATCGCACCCGCGACATCCTGCTGGTGGAAGCGGTAGCCACGCTGGTGGCCGGTGTCTGTGGCGGCGTGGCGCAGACCACGCCGTACATCGGCCAGCCGGCGTACAAGCACATGGGTGCGCGCAGCGGCTACACGCTGCTGACCGGCCTGTTCGTCGGCATCGGCGGCATGCTCGGCATCATCTCCGGGCTGGTGCAGTGGCTGCCGCTGGCGGTGCTGGCACCGATCATCGTGTACGTGGCCATCGATATCACCACCCAGGCCTTCCAGGCCACGCCGCGTCACCACACCGGTGCGATGGTGTTCGGTTTCCTGCCGTCGGTGGCCTACCTGCTGGCGATCAAGGCACCTGGCTGGATCGCGCCGGACCAGCTGCCGCAGCTGCTGACCAAACTGGATGGCCACGGCCTGCCCGAGCTGGCGGTGATCTTTACCCTCGGCAACGGCTTCATCATCACCTCGATGCTGTGGATTTCGGCGGTGGCGGCGATGGTCGATGGCCGCCTGCGCCGTGCCTGCGGCTTCCTGCTGGTGGCTGCGGTGCTGACCCTGTTCGGCCTGATCCACTCGGTGGATCCGCGTGGTGGCATCTATCTCCCGTGGGAGCTGGACGGCCTGGCGCGCATCATCAGCTGGCAGTTCGCTGGTGCCTACGTGGCACTGGCGTTGTTGCTGGGGTTGCTTTCGCTGCAGAAGCAGCCGGTGCAGCCGCTGGGTGAAAACAACTGACCCAACGCTAGTGCCGGCCGCTGGCCGGCATCCTCATGGGCTTCGGTCGGATCGTGCAGCTGCCGGCCAGCGGCCGGCACTACCGTTCGGCGTCCAGTTCCGGGTAGTGGCGGAAGATACCGTTGGTGTTGAACGGCAACCGCCGCTCCGAGGCCAGATAGGCGGCGATGTTCGGCCGCTTTGCCACCCGCTCCTGCAGCGCGCGCAGCAGGGGCAGGGTCGGCGCCAGTGCCTGCATCCGGCGCGGGAACATGTAGTCCAGCCCGCTCAGCAGCTGGAACAGCGACAGATCCACATAGGAATGCTCGCGCAGTGCGTGGCGGCCACCATTGGCGGCCAGCACCTGCTCGAAGTAGCCGAGGAACTTCGGCAGCCGTTCGCCACGCAGGGAGGCGGCCCGTGCCTTGGCTTCGGTCTTCTGCTCTTCGTAGTACTTCGATGCGGCAATTGGATGGTGGGTGTCGTGCACCTCGGCTACCAGATCAGCGATGGTCAGCTGCAAGTGCAGCGCCTGCACCCGCCGCGAGGCCGCCTGCGGCACCAGGTCCAGCGGCGGGCCGAGAAAATCCAGGATCGCGGCGACCTGTGCAATGACCTGGCGGCCCGCCTTCAGGAACGGCGGCGCGAAGGGCTGCGCACCTTCACTGCTGCCATCGAGAAACGGCTGCATCACCGTATCGCCGTGCACCCGCGCCATGTCGATGTAATCGACACCGGCATCCTCCAGCGCAAGCCGCACGAACTCGCCACGGCCCTGGATGCCGGTCCAGTAATACAGCGCGTACTGCATGGTGGTGCCTCCACAGTGCAAGGCGTACAGCCTCGCGCGAAGCATGCAAAGCAGGCGTGAGCGCGACACGGGTGCAGGCGAACCCCAACGGCAGCGGAACAGGCGGGGAACCCGTTGCAACCGTGGGGGTCACACCCTTTCCATGCGTGTAATACGAGGTGCTGCATCATGCAGAGCGGAAAGGCGGTCTGGCCCTGGGTGTTGGGTGTGGTGGTGATCGGTGGTGCGGGCGGCTGGTTGTTCCGCGATCAGCTGAAGCGCCTGGCAGACGGTGTTTCCGTGCCGGTGCAATCAACCCCCGCCAGTACCAGCGCGCCGCCGCAACCGCATGCGGCCGCAGAACCCGCGCCAGCACCGCCCGCGATCAAGCATCCGCTGGATACCGAGGCCGCAGCCGATCCGGCGCTGCCGAAGCTGGCTGACAGCGATACGGCCGCCTGGGGTGCATTGACCCAGTTGTTCCAGGGCGAGGGGCCACTGACCCTGCTGCTGCGCGATCATCTGATCCAGCGCCTGGTCACCCAGGTCGACAACCTGGACAAGCCCAGCGTGCCGCCGACTGCGCTGGCCGCGCGGCCGCTGCCGGGCAACCTGCAGGTCGAGCCGGGCGAGGGTGGCGAACGCATCGCCGCCAGCAACGCGGCGCGCTATGCACCCTACGTGCAGGCCTTCACCGCGCTGGACCCGGCGGCAACGTCTACCGCCTACAAGCGCTTCTATCCGCTGATCCAGCAGGCCTATGTGGACCTGGGCCGGCCCGACGGGTACTTCAACGACCGCCTGGTCGCGGTGATCGACAACCTGCTGGACACCCCGGAACTGGCCCAGTCCCCAGTGGTGCAGCGCGATGAACGCGGCCGCTACCGCTTTGTCGATCCCACCCTGCAGTCGCGCTCGATCGGGCAGAAGGCGCTGCTGCGGATGGATGCCGCCCAGGCGCGGGCGGTCAAGCAGCAGCTGCGGGCGATCCGCAGCGCGATCACCCGCTGAGCCCGTTCACCGCGTAGAACTGATCGGGATCAACGCGCCGACCACACCGGTTCCGGCATGCTGGCCGGAGCCTGACTGGCCTCGGGGTGCAGTCGCAGCCACCCTTGAAACCGGGTGGGGCAACCGCATCTTTCCAGCATCGCCGGCGCGGGCCGGCCCTGATGACCGATGAGGATTCGCAATGCGGATGGACAAGCTCACCTCGCGTTTCCAGCAGGCGCTGGCAGACGCACAGTCGTTGGCCGTGGGCCGCGACAACAGCATCATCGAACCGGTTCACCTGTTCAGCGCGTTGCTGGACCAGCAGGGTGGCAGCACGCGCCCGCTGCTGGCCCAGGCCGGGGTGAACGTGCCGGTGCTGCGCGAGCGCCTGACCGAGGCGCTGGATGCGCTGCCGAAGGTGTCCGGCCAGGCCGGCAACGTCTCGATGGGCAACGATCTGGGGCGCCTGCTGAACCAGACCGACAAGCTGGCGCAGCAGCACGGGGACGCCTTCATTGCCAGCGAGTGGTTCGTGCTGGCGGCGCTGGACGACGGCGGCACGCTGGGCATGGCGCTGCGCGCCGCCGGTGCCGACAAGACCCGCCTGCAGGCGGCCATCGACAAGCTGCGCGGCGGCGAGAACGTGCAGTCGGAGAATGCCGAGGAACAGCGCCAGGCGCTGGAGAAATACACCATCGACCTGACCGCGCGTGCCGAGAGCGGCAAGCTCGACCCGGTGATCGGCCGTGACGAGGAAATCCGCCGCACCATCCAGGTGCTGCAGCGCCGGACCAAGAACAACCCGGTGCTGATCGGCGAACCCGGCGTGGGCAAGACCGCGATCGTCGAAGGGCTGGCCCAGCGCATCATCAACGACGAAGTGCCCGAAGGCCTGCGCGGCAAGCGCGTGCTGTCGCTGGACATGGGCGCGCTGATTGCCGGGGCCAAGTTCCGCGGCGAATTCGAGGAGCGCCTGAAGGGCGTGCTCAACGACCTGGCCAAGAACGAGGGCCAGATCATCCTGTTCATCGACGAACTGCACACCATGGTCGGCGCCGGCAAGGCCGATGGCGCGATGGATGCCGGCAACATGCTGAAGCCAGCGCTGGCACGCGGCGAGCTGCACTGCATCGGCGCCACCACGCTGGACGAATACCGCAAGTACATCGAGAAGGATGCTGCGCTGGAGCGTCGCTTCCAGAAGGTGTTCGTGGGCGAGCCGTCGGTGGAGGACACCATCGCGATCCTGCGCGGCCTGAAGGAAAAGTACGCCGTGCACCACGGCGTGGAGATCACCGATCCGGCCATCGTCGCGGCTGCGACGTTGTCCAACCGCTACATCACCGACCGCCAGCTGCCGGACAAGGCCATCGACCTGATGGACGAAGCCGCCTCGCGACTGCGCATGGAGATCGACTCCAAGCCGGAAGAGCTGGACCGCCTTGAGCGCCGGGTGATCCAGCTGAAGATCCAGCGCGAGATGCTGAAGAAGGAGAAGGACGAAGCCTCGCGGCAGCGCCTGGCCGATCTGGAAAACGACATCGACGGGCTGGAGCGCGAGTTCTCCGACCTCAATGAAATCTGGAAGTCGGAGAAGGCCGCGCTGCAGGGCGCGACCAAGATCAAGGAACAGGTCGAGCAGGCCAAGCTGGAGCTGGAGGCCGCGCAGCGCCGCCAGGATTTCGCCAAGATGAGCGAGATCCAGTACGGGCTGTTGCCGCAGCTGGAAAAGCAGCTGGCCGCGGCCCAGGAGGCCGAGCACAAGGACTTCAAGCTGGTGCAGGACCGCGTGACCGACGAGGAGATTGCCGAAGTCGTATCGCGCTGGACCGGCATCCCGGTCAACAAGATGCTCGAAGGCGAGCGCGACAAGCTGTTGCGCATGGAAGAGGTGCTGCACAACCGCGTGGTCGGCCAGGAAGAAGCGATCAAGGTCGTCTCCGATGCCGTGCGCCGTTCGCGTGCGGGCCTGTCCGATCCGAATCGCCCGGCCGGCTCGTTCCTGTTCCTCGGCCCGACCGGTGTCGGCAAGACCGAGCTGTGCAAGTCGCTGGCCGAATTCCTGTTCGACAGTGCCGACGCGATGATCCGCATCGACATGAGCGAATTCATGGAGAAGCACAGCGTGGCCCGCCTGATCGGCGCGCCTCCGGGCTACGTCGGCTACGAGGAAGGTGGCTACCTGACCGAGGCCGTGCGTCGCCGTCCGTACTCGCTGATCCTGCTGGACGAAGTGGAGAAGGCGCATCCGGATGTGTTCAACATCCTGCTGCAGGTGCTGGACGATGGCCGCCTGACCGATGGACAGGGCCGCACCGTGGACTTCCGCAACACCGTCATCGTGATGACCTCGAACCTGGGCTCGCACCAGATCCAGGACATGAGCGCCGACGACAGTCCGGAGGCCTACACGCAGATGAAGGCGGCGGTGATGGGCGTGGTACAGGCGCACTTCCGTCCGGAGTTCATCAACCGCCTGGACGACATCGTGGTGTTCCACCCGCTGGACAAGCAGCAGATCAAGCAGATCGCGCGCATCCAGATGCGCGGGCTGGAGAAGCGGCTGGCCGAGCGCGGGTTGAAGCTGGCGGTCTCCGATGCGGCGTTCGACCTGCTCGGCAACGTCGGCTTCGATCCGGTCTATGGCGCGCGCCCGTTGAAGCGTGCAATCCAGTCGCAGCTGGAGAATCCGCTGGCGCAGCAGATCCTGTCCGGTGCTTTCGTCAACGGCGATACCATCGAAGTCGGAAACGACGGCGGCCGCCTGGTGTTCGCCAAAGCGTGATTCACACGGGGCGCTGCTTGGCCGCAGCGCCCCGTTTCCTGCGAAGTGGGTCGGGCCATGCCCGGCGCTCACTCAGAAGCGGTGCGTATAGCCGCTCATCAAGCCGAACTGGTTCGCCTTCTGCACGATCGGGCTGTCGGCGGCATCACCGAGCAGGCGCGTGCCTTCGGCCGAGATGTACCAGTTGCCGTTGCGGCCCACGCGGTGGCTCCACTTCAGACCGACACCGGCACTGACCAGGCCGGCCTTTGGCTTGTGCTCGGCAAAGCCGGTGCGCGCCGCCTGTTCCGGGCTGACGCCGTACCAGGTCTGCATGTAGCCGCGGTTGCCGTAGTCGGTGGACACGCTGCCGCTGACCACGCCACCGGCCAGGTCGAACAGCGGCATGCTCAGGTTCAGATGGATCTGCTGGGTGGCCAGGCCGTTCTCGGCCTTGTCCTCGTCCTTGCGGGTGAACTGCCAGGAGCCGCTCAGCACGGCTTCGCCCAGCGTATAACCAGCCGAGATGCCGACCAGGGGACGGGCATCGATATCACCCATGCCGCGCAGGAAGTCGGAACCGCCGAGCAGCGAGTCCTTTTCCTTGCGGATGCCGCTGGCGCCGACATACGCGCGCACGCGGGTGTGCTCGCCGATGGAGGTGCCCCAGCCAATGCCACTGGTGCCCAGAAACCATCCACCCGGCGAGGTGACATCAAAGGACAACGACGGCGTCGCACGATACTCCTCGCTGCCGCTGTAGCGCGGCGCCACGCCACCGCCGGCAGCGACCTCGAAGGTCCAGTGGTCATCCTTGGCGTGGGCGATCGGTGCGGCGAACAGCGGCAACAGGGCCAAGCAGAGCAGGGCGGGGGAACGGCGAAGCTGGGACATGGAAACTCTCGACAATGGGAGGAAGGCAGCACGCGCATCCGGCGAGTGCTGCAGGGTCGCTAGCGTGGCGATACGCCGGCGACCGATCCGTCCGCAGTTGTGCGGGAGTTGTAATCAACTGTAATTGCGCCCAAGGGCGTTCAGCTGGCAGCCAGCGGCCAGTGCATTTCCATGCGCGCGCCGCCCAACGTGGCGCGGCTGATGCGAAGCTCGCCGCCGTGGCGGACGGCAATGCGGCTGACGATGGCCAGCCCCAGGCCGAAGCCCCCGGTATCGCGGCTGCGGCTGTCATCCAGGCGGGTGAACGGGCGCATCACCTTCTCGCGATCGGCTTCGGCAATGCCGGGACCGTCGTCATCCACACGCAGGCAGGCGCGGCCGCTGACACCGACCAGCGAGACTTCCACCTGCGAACGCGCATGGCGCAGCGCATTGCCCACCAGATTGCTGAGTGCCAGCTGCAGCAGGCGTGGTTCGGCATCCACCCGCGGCAACGCACTGGGCTGCACGCGCAGTACCACCCCGGCACGTTCGGCATCACGGCGCGCATCGGCCAGGCAGGCCTGCAGCCAGTCATTGGCTTCGATGCGCTGCATCGGCTCGCCCTCGCTGGGATGCTCCAGCCGTTCGTAAGCCAGCAGTTCGCTGACCAGCCGGTTGAGCTCGGCCAGGTCACCGTGCAGGCCCTGCGCCAGCCGTTCGCGGCGTTCGCGGTCATCGCTGTCCTGCATCAGGTCCAGGCCGAAGGCCACGCGCGCGATCGGCGTGCGCAGCTCGTGCGAGATCGCATGGGTCAGGTCGCGCTGGCGCTGCACCAGTTCGGCCACGCGTGCCGCCATGCGGTTGGAGTGGTCGACGATGACCCGGATCTGCGAGCGTGGCGAGACCTGTGCACGTGCCTGCAGATCGCCCGAACCGATGCGGTCGGCATGCCGGCGCAGCGCTTCCAGGTCGCGCCAGAGCAGGCGCACCCACGCGTACAGGCTGGCGCCCACCAGCAGCAGGATGCTGAGGTAGGCGGCGATGGTCATGTACGTCGTCATCTGCACCGCGCCAGGCAGGCGCAGGTGCAGCCAGCGGCCATCGCTGCCCTCGATGGGCAGCAGGACCTGCTGGTATTGATCGCGCACGATGAAACCATCGGCCTTCACGGCCACCTGTTCCTGCGCGTCGAGTGCGGGAGGTTTGTCGAGCAGGGTCAGGGCGATGCCGTAGTGTGGCTGCCACTGCTGCAGGCGCTCACGCTGCTGGTCGGCATCCAGGCCGGCCAGGCCACTGCGCAGGGCGTACACCTGACCACGCACCTGCTGGACGAAGACGCGATCCTGCACGGGCGTGTAGATGCCGTCCAGGATGTGGTTGAGGAAGAACACCGACACCAGGAAGCAGGCACCCGTGATAAACCACAACCACAGGAACAGCCGCTTCATGCCGTCCAGGCCGACGGATTGAACTGGTAGCCACGGCCCCACACGGTCTTGATCCGCCGCGGTTCGCGCGCATCATCGCCGAGCTTGCGGCGCAGCTTGCCGACGCTGACATCGACACTGCGGTCCAGGCCGTCAAAGCCGATGCCGCGCACCGCCTGCAGGATCTGGTCGCGCGACAGGATCTGCCCCGGCTGGCTGGCCAGCAGCCACAGGATCTCGAATTCCGTGGTGCCCAGCTCGACCGGCTGACCGTGCAGGTGCACTTCGCGCTGCATGCGGTCGATCAGCAGTTCGCCATGCATCAGACGGCTGGGTGTGCCGGTGTTGCTGCTGCCATGGCGGCGGCGCAGCAGGGCGCGCAGGCGGGCCAGCAGCAGGCGCGGCTCGATCGGTTTGTGCACATAGTCATCGGCGCCCGATTCCAGGCCCAGCACCTGCTCGATGTCGTCTTCGCAGGCGGTCAGCATCAGGATCGGCACGTCGGAGAAACTGCGGATCTGCCGGCACACATCGATGCCGCCGAGGCCGGGCAGCATCAGGTCCAGTAGCACCAGCTCGGGCGCATGCTGGCGGCAGGCCGCGCCGGCAAGGTCACCGCGCGCCACATGCTGCACGGCGAAACCATGTTCGTGGAGATAGTCGCTGACCAGTTCGGCCAGGCGACGGTCGTCCTCCACCAACAAGACCTGGGTCGGGGTGCCGTTGGCGGTGGGTGTCCAGGGGGATGGCTGCATGCGCGTGGGGCCTCCGTGCCCGGGCAGGAGCGCCCGGCGGCGAAGCCTATCAACGCCCCGTGACCGCTGCCTGAATCGCGGCCAACCTGATAACCCCCGGTATGGACGTCATCGCCAGCAGCTTTCAGCGGCCGGCGACGGCTGGCCTATGGTGGCGGTTTCCCCGGATGGAGCCTGGCGCAATGAGCGACCCGCAGTGGCAACTGGAAACCCTGGCCGTGCACGGCGGCTACCGTCCCGACCCGACTACCCGCGCGGTGGCGGTGCCGATCTACCAGACGGTGGCGTATGCCTTCGATGACACCCAGCACGGCGCCGACCTGTTCGACCTGAAGGTACCGGGCAATATCTATACGCGCATCATGAACCCCACCACCGACGTGCTGGAGCAGCGCCTGGCCGCGCTGGAAGGCGGCATCGGTGCGCTGGCGCTGGCCTCGGGGCAGGCCGCGATCACCTATGCCATCCAGACCATTGCAGAGGCCGGCGACAACATCGTCGCCTCCAGCGCGCTGTATGGCGGCAGCCTCAACCTGCTGGCGCACACCCTGCCGCAGTACGGCATCCAGGCGCGCTTCGCCGACCCCGCCGATCCAGCGGCGTTCGCCGCGCTGATCGACGAGCGCACCAAGGCGGTGTTCGTCGAATCGATCGGCAACCCGCGTGGCAACGTCACCGACATTGCCGCCATCGCCGAGGTCGCGCATGCCGCCGGCGTGCCGCTGATCGTGGACAACACGGTGGCCACACCGTTCCTGCTGCGCCCGTTCGAGCACGGTGCCGACATTGTCGTGCACTCGCTGACCAAATACCTGGGCGGCCACGGCAACAGCCTCGGCGGCGCGATCATCGACTCCGGCCGCTTCGACTGGGCCGCGCAGCCGAAGCGTTTCGCCCGACTCAACCAGCCCGACCCCAGCTACCACGGCGTGGTCTACACCGAAGCGCTGGGGCCGGCGGCCTATATCGGCCGCGCGCGCGTGGTGCCGCTGCGCAATACCGGCGCCGCGTTGTCGCCGTTCAACGCGTTCCTGATCCTGCAGGGCATCGAGACCCTGGCCCTGCGCATGGAGCGCATCAATGCCAATGCACTGGCCGTCGCGCAGTACCTGAAGGCGCACGACAAGGTGGCCTGGGTACGCTACGCCGGGTTGGCCGACGACCCGGAGCACGCCGCCGCGCAGCGCTACCTGGGGGGACACGGCTCGGGCGTACTGACCTTCGGCCTGCCCGGCGGCCGTGAGGCGGGTGCACGTTTCCTCGATGCGCTGAAGCTGTTCACCCGCCTGGTCAACCTGGGCGATGCGAAGTCGCTGGCCACCCATCCCGCCTCGACCACCCACCGCCAGCTGGATGCAGCGGAGCTGGCCAAGGCCGGCGTCAGCGAAGACACCGTGCGGCTGTCGATCGGCATCGAGCACATCGGCGACCTGCGCGCCGACCTGGAACAGGCCCTGGCCGGCGCCTGATAGCTACGCGCTTGGTCGTCATCGCTACTGGCGATCACCACCGGCACCGCGATGCGCTACGGTGGAACTGCCTCTCCAAGGCATGGCAAGGTGGCGATCCAGATCCCCGGTCGATGCGGGTCGACC
Organism: Stenotrophomonas sp. I18B00994; assembly: GCF_014145825.1. NCBI lineage: Bacteria > Pseudomonadati > Pseudomonadota > Gammaproteobacteria > Lysobacterales > Lysobacteraceae > Stenotrophomonas > Stenotrophomonas sp. I18B00994. The sequence continues at coordinate 150,410 of NZ_JACIUW010000005.1, forward strand.
GGGGATCTTTTTTGTTTCCGGGGTCAGATCCGTTTTCCTGTGGAAAACGGATCTGACCCATGCGCCGACGTGTCGACCCAGGGCGACACCTACCAGAGCAGAACGCCGTTCCGGCAGATCGCAGGAATCTGTCGAAGGCGGGGTGGGTCCGGTTGCAGGGGCGTGAGCGCCATGGATGGCGCGACCGAGCCTCCATGGACGGATTCACGGCGTCCCCTGCAACCGGACCTACCCCGCCATCCCACGGATAGTCAGCTTTTGCCTTTGCCTTTGCTGTTGCCTTGGCAGGTGCAGGGCTGCAAGCCCTGCCGCACCCACACCCCTCACACCACCGGAATGCTGTGCTGCCCCAGATTCCGGTACGGCGGCGTGGACATGATCATCTCCGCCAGCGAATACGCCAGCTCACGTTCGGCCATCACCGTGCCATCGGCACCGTGTTCCAGCAGATGCTTCACTTCCGCATCGCTGTGTGCGCGCGCCAGCAGGGTCAGGTCCGGGTTGATCGCCCGCAGCTTGGCCAGCGCCTCACCGGCTTCCAGCGGTTGCGGAATCGCCAGCACCGCAATCTTCGCGCGCTCCGGATGGGCCTCGGCCAGCACCCGGTCGGCAGCGGCACTGCCGCGGATCGCCGCCAGGCCCTTGGCGTGCGCCTGCTCGACGTGTTCCTTGTTGTCATCGATCACCAGCACCGGCACGCCACGGTCGCGCAGCACCTGCGCCAGTTCGCTGCCCACCCGGCCATAGCCGATCACGATGGCGTGGTCATGCAGGTCGCGCGACGGGCCGATCGCTTCGGGCGGCTCGGGTACCTGCGGAGACTGCTCCTGCTTGGCCTGCCAACGGTCGAGCAGGCCGAACACCAGCGGGTTGAGCATGATTGACACCAGTGCCCCGGCCAGCACCAGCGACTGGCCTTCCTTCGGCAGGATCTGCAGCGCCACGCCTAGGCCGGCGATGATGAAGGCGAACTCGCCGATCTGCGCCAGGCTGGCCGAGATGGTCAGCGCGGTGCTGGTCGGGTGGCCGAACGCACGCACGATGAAGAACGCGGCGGCCGACTTGCCGAACATGATGATCAGCACCGTGGCCAGCACCTGCCACGGGTGCTGCACGATGATGTTGGGGTCGAACAGCATGCCGACCGACACAAAGAACAACACCGCGAACGCATCGCGCAGCGGCAGCGAATCATGCGCGGCCTTGTGGCTCAGCTCCGATTCGTTGAGCAGCATGCCGGCAAAGAACGCGCCCAGCGCGAACGAGACGCCGAACAGCATCGCCGAGCCGAACGCCACGCCCAGCGCGATCGCCAGCACGGACAGGGTGAACAGCTCACGCGAACCGGTACCGGCGATGCGTTCCAGGATCCACGGGATGACCCGGCGCCCGACCACCAGCATCACCGCCACGAACAGGCCCAGCTGCACGAAGGTCCAGCCGATGTCGGCCAGCACGCTGCCCAGCGAGTGCGATTCCTTGGCCGCGTCGGGGCCGAACACGCCGGCCATCACCGGCATCATCACCAGTGCCAGCACGCAGGCCAGGTCTTCCACGATCAGCCAGCCGACCGCGATCTTGCCGCGCATCGTCTCCAGCAGGCGGCGTTCCTCCATCGCCCGCAGCAGCACGACGGTACTTGCGGTGGCCAGCGAGAAGCCGAAGATGACGCCATGGATGGCGGGCCAGCCCATCAGCGAGGCCACGCCCCAGCCGAGCAGGGTGGCCACTGCGATCTGCCCAATGGCACCGGGAATGGCGATGGCCTTGACCGCCATCAGGTCCTTCAGCGAGAAGTGCAGGCCGACACCGAACATCAGCAGCATCACGCCCAGTTCGGCCAGCTGGTTGGCCAGCGCCTGGTCGGCGACGAAGCCGGGGGTGAACGGACCTACGCAGATGCCAGCAACCAGGTAACCGACCAGGGGAGACAAGCGGAGCTTGTTGGCCAGCGCGCCGAAGATGAAGGCGAGCCCCAGGCCAACGGCAACGATGTTGATCAGGTCGGTGTCATGGTGCATCGGCACTCGCAGAAAGCAGGGGGATACCCCGATTTTCACCGAAGCGGCCAGATACGGCAAACCCGCCGTCCACGTGCCGTGGCCGGCGGGTTTGCCCACGCATTTCTCTTCTACCCCCGCCTTCGGAGCGCCCCTTCAACAAGAAGGGGCGCTCCTCCAGACGCGGCCCGGGGTTGCCGGCCAGCGGCCGGCTCTACCCCTTACCAGGTGTACTTGATCCGCCCGTACACGTACGCGCCGTTGAAGCCGAACGGCGAGTAGTTGCTGTACGGCAGCATGCCGAAGGTCGAGTTCTGCAGGTCTTCGGTGCGGTCCGGGTACTTGTCCAGCAGGTTGTCGGCGCCCACGGTCAGGGTCCAGTTGCTGCTCGGCTTGTAGCTGGCCGAGGCATCCACCACCCATGCATCGCCGTAGGTCTGGTCGCGCAGCGCGGTGGCCGAGTTGCGCACAGTGAATTTGCCGTAGCGGGTGGCGGCCAGGCCCAGTTCCCAGTGGTCCGAACGCCAGGTGCCGCTCAGGATCGCCTTGTCGCGCGGGTAGCTGTCCTCGATGCGGCCAATTTCATCGCGACCGATCAGCGACTGGGTCAGGCCCAGCGTGCCGAACACCGGCGGGGTGCCACCGACGCGGCGCACTTCGGTGTCGTTGTAGCTGTACGCAGCGGTCAGCTCCAGGCTGCTGGCGCCGAACGGCACCGTATAGCTGGACACGAAGTCGACGCCACGTGTGCGCGTATCCAGGCCGTTGGTGAAGTAGGAGAACGCGGTCACCTGCGGCAGGCCCAGGGTGCCCAGCAGCGCGCTGGTGGCCGCGTTGGTGGTGATGCTGGACGACAATGCGATGCGGTCATCGATGTCGATCTGGTAGGCGTCGACGGTGATGTACAGGCGGTCGGCCGGCTGCAGCACCAGGCCCAGGCTGTAGGAGGTGGAGGTTTCGGCCTTCAGCGGCGAGGCGCCCAGCGCCTGCGCGGCCGGGCTGGTGGTCGGGAAGGTGCCACGCTCGACGAATACGCCATTGAGGAACTGGCTGGTGACTGCCTGGTAGCCCTGCTGCGCCAGCGACGGTGCACGGAAGCCACTGGAGGCGGTGGCCCGCAGCGCGACCTTGTCGGTGAATGCATAGCGCGCCGACAGCTTGCCGGAGAAGCGGTCGCCGAAGTCCGAGTAGTCCTCGTAGCGGCCGGTGATGCCGGCCGAGAACTTCTCGGTCAGGTCCGCTTCCAGGCCAGCATAGACCGCGTAGTTGTGGCGGTCCGCATGCACTTCATTGGTCGGGGTGAAGCCCGCGAAGCCCTGCGCGCCGCTGCCGGTGTACGAGTTCAGCTCGCCCGGGTTCTGGTCCCACTTTTCCTTGCGGTACTCACCACCGAAGGACAGCGTGACCGGGTAGGCCAGGCCCCAGTCCAGTGACTTGGTCAGGTCGGCATTGAAGATGTCCTGCTGGTACTTCAGCGTGCCGTCGTAGAACGAGCGCGGGCTGGTTGCGCCGAGGCTGTAGTTGATGCTGTTGCGGGTGTGGAAGTCGAGGGTGTTCTCGCCGTGGTTCAGGCTCAGGTCCCAGGTCCAGCCGTTGTCGGTGTTGCCCTTGACCCCGGCCACCAGCGAGCGGTCCTTCGAATACTGGTTGATCTCCGGCACGAAGCCGTCGGGGTAGGTCTGCGCCAGCAGCGCGCTCTGCCCGCTGTGGTTGCGCGAACGGTAGAACGCGAACGAGGTGATGTCGCGGTTGCTGAGCAGCGCGCTGGCGTAGCCGGTCACGTGGTCGCTGAAGTCGAAGCTGGCGTTGGCCGACGCGGCGGTGGCATCCACGCGCGGGTCGCCGACGATGAAGGTCTTCTGGCCGATGCTGGGGAAGTTGCCGGTGTTCGGGGTGGTGCCGCGGTACGGGCCGGCGCGGTTGCTCTCGTCCTGCTGGCTGATCTGGCCAGCCACGTGCACGCGACCACGGCCGTTGCCGAACTCGACGCCGGTATCGCCGGAGAGCTGGTACTTGTTGCCGTCACCGGCCGAGTACTGGCCGTAGTCCACGGCCAGGCTGCCGCCACGGCCGCTGCCCTTGAGCACGATGTTGATGACGCCTGCAATGGCGTCCGAGCCGTACTGTGCCGACGCACCGTCGCGCAGCACTTCCACGCGCTCGATGGCGGCAATCGGGATCGCATTGATGTCCACTGCCGACGAGCCACGGCCGATGCTGCCGTTGACGTTGATCATCGCCGAGGTGTGGCGGCGCTTGCCGTTGACCAGCACCAGCACCTGGTCCGGCGACAGGCCGCGCAGCTGCGCCGGGCGCACGCCACTGGTGCCGTCGGTCAAGGCCGGGCGCGGGAAGTTCAGCGAGGGCAGGGCGCGCGACAGTGCGGTGGCCAGTTCACTGGTGCCGGTGGACTGCAGCACTTCAGGGGTGATGATGTCGATCGGCGACTGCGATTCGGCGACGGTGCGGTCGGCCACGCGGGTGCCGGTGACGATCACCGTGTCCAGGGTGTTGGCGGCGGTGCCGGCCTGCTGGGCAGCGGCAACGAACGGAGAGCCACCGAGTGCGACAGCGACGGCGGCGGCGATCAGGCTGGTCTTGCGGGTCATCGGGATGGGGCTCCGGTTGGCGGGGGTGGCACCGGAATCGACATCACGGGGGTGAGGCGGACGGCGGTTGTTGCGGTGCGCAAGGCAGGAATTAACGGGATATTCAGTGCGTGTCAAATGGTTGCAACAGGAAAAAACGTTGCAGCAGCAACCATTTAGCGGCAGAGGGCAGCGGCGGGAGGTGGGGCCCGGGGGCTGCGCGGGGCCGACGAGGGAGAGAGTTGGCCTGCCGCCGCGCATCCCGGGGCGCGTCAAGTATTCGTTAACGCTAGAATTACGTCGCAGGAACAGTGCTCACCAGCACATTCCATCCGGTTATATGGACCCCTCCCCCGATGATCTCCCTTCGTAATTTCGCCTTGCGCCGCGGCGAGCGGCTGCTGTTGTCCAATGTCGACCTGACCCTGCACGCCGGTTACCGGGTGGGCGTGGTCGGCCGCAACGGTGCTGGCAAGTCCAGCCTGTTCGCGGCGGTGAAGGGCGAGCTGGAGGCCGACAAGGGTGACGTCGACCTGCCCGGCAAGGTCCGTATCGCCAGCGTGGCCCAGGAAACCCCGTCGCTGCCGGACCCGGCGCTGAGCTTTGTGCTGGGTGGGGATACCGATGTGGCTGCGGTGCTGGCTGAAGAGGCTGAAGCAACCGCGCGCGAAGACTGGGAGGCGGTGGCCAACGCGCACACGAAGATGGCCGAGATGGGGGCCTACGACGCCGAAGCGCGCGCCGGCAAGCTGCTGCACGGCCTCGGTTTCCCGGCCGAGACCCACCACCGCGCGGTGTCCTCGTTCTCCGGCGGCTGGCGCGTACGCCTGAACCTGGCCCGCGCGCTGATGATGCCCAGTGACCTGCTGCTGCTGGACGAACCGACCAACCACCTGGACCTGGACGCGGTGTACTGGCTGGAGCAGTGGCTGCTGAAGTACCCCGGCACCCTGCTGTTGATCTCGCATGACCGCGAGTTCCTCGACAACGTGGCCACCCACACCCTGCACCTGCACGGCGGCGGCGCCAAGCTCTACCCGGGCGGTTATACCGATTTCGAGCGCCAGCGCGCCGAACAGCTGCGCCAGCAACAGATCGCGCACGAGAAGGAACAGGCCGAGCGCGCCCACCTGCAGAGCTTCATCGACCGCTTCAAGGCACAGGCCAGCAAGGCCGCGCAGGCGCAGAGCCGCATGAAGCGCCTGGCCAAGCTGGCCGGCACCGAAGCAGTGCGCGCCGAGCGCGAGTTTCGCATCGAGTTCGCGCCGCCGGCCAAGCTGCCGTTCTCGCTGATCCGCCTGAACCATGTCGAGGCCGGCTACGGCAAGGACGCAGTGATCCTGCACAACGTCGGCTTCGGTCTGGAAGCGGGCCAGCGCATTGGCCTGCTCGGCCCGAACGGTGCCGGCAAGACCACCCTGGTGAAGACCCTGGTGGGCGAGCTGGCGCCGATCGTCGGCGAGCGCATGGCGCACCCGGACCTGAAGATCGGCTACTTCGCCCAGCACACGGTGGAGTCGCTGCACGAAGGCCAGTCGCCGATGGAGCACTTCCGCGAGATCGCCCCGGACGCACCGAACCAGTCGTTCCGCGACTTCCTCGGCAAGTGGAACTTCCCGGGTGACCGCGCGTTCGAGCCGGTCGATGGCTTCTCCGGTGGCGAGCGCGCACGCCTGGCGCTGGCGCTGATCGCCTGGCAGCAGCCGAACGTGCTGCTGCTGGACGAACCGACCAACCACCTTGACCTGGAAATGCGCGAAGCGCTGGCCGAAGCATTGGCCACCTTCGAAGGCGCGATCGTGATGGTCTCTCACGACCGCCATTTGATCGGCCTGGTCTGCGATACCTACTGGCGCGTGGCCGATGGCGTGGTCGAGCCGTTCGATGGCGACCTGGATGCCTACGCCGCGTGGCTGCGTACCCGCCCGCAGGCGCAGGGCACCAAGGCGCGCATGGAACAGGTGGAAGAGCCGGTGGTGGTCAAGACCGCCCCGGTGGCGCAGGTGGTGCAGAAGAAGCCGGTGAACCCGCACAAGCTGGCCGCCGCTGAAGCCAAGGTGGCCGAGCTGGAAGGTGCCCTTGCCGAGCTGGACCGCCAGCTGGCGGACCCGGCCAACTACGCCGATGCCACGCGCATGGCCGTGCTTGGCCGCGATCGCGAAACCGCCGCCGCGCAGCTGGAAAAGGCCGAAGCCGCTTGGATGGAACTGCTCGAGTCCTGACCGGTAGTGCCGGCCGCTGGCCGGCAGCGCGATGCGCCCACAACGATCAAGGGATGGCCGGCCAGCGGCCGGCACTGCCTACGCGCCCTGTGCCTGCAGCCATTCGCGGAAGCGCCTGGCCGGCTCACGTTCGGCACGCGATCGCAGCCGCGTCAGCCAGTAGCGCCCCAGCTCCAGCGTGGTGCTGAACGGCTGCAGCAGGCGACCCTCGGCCAGTTCCTGCTCGAACATGCGCAGCGGCAGCAAGGCCACACCGGCGCCACCGGCGGCCGCCATCGCGACCGTCAACGAGGAATCGAATACCGGCCCGCGCGCTTCCACGCCGCTGACCCCGGCCGCCTGCAGCCAGCGCGGCCATTCGTCGCTGCGGTAGGAACGAAGCAGCGGCAGCGTGCCCAGGTCGCGTGGCTGTTTCAGGCGCCGCGCCAGCGCCGGTGCGCACAGCGGTGCAAACGGCGCGTCGAGGATCGCCGTGCACGCCTGGCCCTGCCAGTCGCCATCACCAAAGCGGATCGCCAGGTCCAGCCCTTCTCCGGCCAGGTCGATGCGGTTGTTGTGGGTCTGCAGGCGCAGCTCGATGTCCGGGTGCGCTGCCTCGAACGCGGCCAGCCGTGGCAGCAGCCAGCCGGTGGCGAAGGTGCCGACCACGCCCAGGGTCAGCACTTCACGCTCAGGTCCGCCGGTGTAACGCGCGATGCTGGCGGAGATGCGCTCGAACGATTCGTTGAGCACCGGATACAGGGCCGCGCCTTCATCGGTGAGTGCCACGCCGCGCGGGAGGCGATGGAACAGGCGGATGCCGAGCCGGTCCTCCAGCCCACGGATCTGGTGGCTCAGTGCGGCCTGGCTGACACACAGCTCCAGCGCGGCACGGGTGAAGTTCTGGTGGCGGGCGGCGGCCTCGAAGGCGCGCAGCGCGTTCAGTGGCAGGGTAGGGTGCAGCATCGTCGAGTCGTGAGCTGGAGTGATGGATGATCCTAACCCTTCAACGGAAAATTTCGGAAAATTAAGGGGTTGAATGCGTCAGGCATTAATTTAACTAATGTCTCTCGCAGATTTTTTGCGCTGGTCGCCCCCGGTCTAGGCTTCAATAATCGAGCGGTCCCCCAGGAGAACCCGCATGCTCGCCCGTCGCCGATTCCTGCAGTTCAGTGGTGCCGCCGTGGCTTCCTCGCTTGCCTTGCCGCTGCTGGCACGTGCAGCGGGCAAGGCCACCGCCAACGCACCCACCGATGCCGCCATCACCGCCGCCAGTGATTTCGCCGCGCTGGAAAAGGCCTGCGCCGGACGCCTCGGCGTGACCCTGCTGGACACTGCCAGCGGTCGCCGCATCGGTCATCGCCAGGACGAGCGCTTCCCGATGTGCAGCACCTTCAAGAGCATGCTGGCGGCCACCGTGCTCAGCCAGGCCGAACGCATGCCGGCATTGCTGGACAGGCGCGTGCCGGTGGGCGAGGCCGATCTGCTCTCGCATGCACCGGTCACCCGCCGCCACGCCGGCAAGGACATGACCGTGCGCGACCTGTGCCGTACCACGATCATCACCAGCGACAACACCGCCGCCAACCTGCTGTTCGGCGTGGTCGGTGGCCCGCCCGCAGTGACCGCGTTCCTGCGCGCCAGCGGCGACACGGTGAGCCGCAGTGACCGGCTGGAGCCGGAGCTGAACAGCTTTGCCAAGGGCGATCCACGCGATACCACCACGCCGGCGGCGATGGCCGCGACCCTGCAGCGCGTGGTGTTGGGCGAGGTACTGCAACCGGCTTCGCGGCAGCAGCTGGCCGACTGGCTGATCGACAACGAAACCGGCGACGCCTGCCTGCGCGCGGGCCTGGGCAAGCGCTGGCGCGTGGGTGACAAGACCGGCAGCAATGGTGAAGACGCGCGCAACGACATCGCCGTGCTGTGGCCCGTAGCCGGGGGCGCCCCGTGGGTGTTGACGGCTTATCTGCAGGCACGTGCGATCAGCTACGAGCAACGCGCTAGCGTGCTGGCACAGGTGGGGCGGATTGCCGACCGGTTGATCGGATGAGGTAACCGGGGTCATTCAAACGTGGCTTGCCGGATCGGTTCGGCGCGCGCATCCTGCGCGCGTTCGAACCACACGGAAGTCCCCCATGAGCCATGAACTGATCTACCTGCTGCTGATCTTCGCGCTGCTGGTGATCCCGCGCGCGCTGCAGCGTTTCAGCCTGCCCGCGCCGCTGACCTGCCTGCTGTTCGGCATCATCGGCATGCTCTGGCTGGGCGACCAGGCCCACGATGCGGTGATCGGCCTGCTGGCCACGCTGGGCATTTCCTCGCTGTTCCTGTTCGCCGGCCTGGAAGTGGACCTGCAGGCGCTGCGCCGTGGCATGTGGCCGCTGCTGGCGCACCTGGTGATCCGTACCGGCACGCTGTTCGGCGTGGGCTGGCTGGCCTGGCGCTATGCGGGGCTGCCGTGGCAGGCCGCCGGGCTGTTGGCGCTGGCGCTGCTGACGCCGTCCACGGGCTTCATCATGGACTCGCTGTCGCGGCTGGGCCTCAGCGAAGACGAGCGGTTCTGGGTGACCAGCAAGGCCATCGCCGGTGAACTGCTGGCGCTGGCGGCGTTGTTCATCGTGCTGCAGGCCGGTGACCCAGGGCACATGGCGTTGTCCAGCCTGGCACTGCTGGCGATGATGATCGGCCTGCCGCTGCTGTTCATCGCGCTGGGCCGCTGGGTGGCACCGCACGCGCCGGGCTCGGAATTCTCGCTGCTGGTGATGGTCGGCATGGTGGCGGCCTACATCACCTACCTGCTGGGCGTGTACTACCTGGTTGGCGCGTTCATCGCCGGCCTGGTCGCGCGCCTGCTGCACCAGCGCATGCCGCTGCTGGCCTCGCACGAGAACCTGCACGCGCTGCGCCTGTTCGCCTCGTTCTTCGTGCCGTTCTACTTCTTCAACGCCGGCACCAAGGTGCCCGCCGAAGCGCTGAGCTTCGAGGCGCTGGGGCTGGGCATCGTGATCACCCTGGTGGTGCTGCCGCTGCGCATCGGCGTGGTCTGGCTGCAGCGCCGGGTGATGTTCGGCGAGAGCTTCCGCAGCAGCCTGCGGGTCTCGCTGGCGCTGGCACCGACGCTGATCTTCACCCTGGTGCTGGCGGCGATCATGCGTGAGCGCTTCCAGATTCCGGCGGTGCTGTTCGGTGCGCTGCTGCTGTACGCGGCGCTGACCACGCTGTTGCCGTCGCTGGTGTTCCGTACACCGTTTGACGTTGATCCGGTGGAGCAGGAGCCGGCCGGCGAGGGCGAGGCCGCACCGGTGGCGGCGACCGAAGCACTGCCGGCAGCACCGTCTGCCGAGCGCTGAGCGGGACTGGCGCGCGGTTTGCGCCCATCGTCCATGGCCGTTAGGGTTGGGGCATGAGACCGATTGCCGTTGCCACTACCGCCGCCCTCCTGCTCAGCCTCGCTGCGTGCACGCAGCGCTCCGATACGGTCGCCCATGACCTGGCGACCGCACCGGCCGATGCGTTCATGGCCGCCATCGCCGCACATTGCGGCCAGGCCTACGTCGGCAAGGTGGTGGAGGACACGCCTGCACCGACCGCCAAGGATCCGTTCGCCGGGCAGCGCCTGGTCATGCATGTGCGCGGCTGCGCCGACCCGGCGCATGAGCTGCGCATTCCGTTCCATGTCGGTGATGACCACTCGCGAACCTGGGTGCTGACCCGCACGCCGAACGGGCTGCGCCTGAAACACGACCATCGCCACGAAGACGGCAGCCCCGACGCAATCACCCTGTACGGTGGCGACAGCACGCCGCCGGGCACCGCCGAGCGCCAGCAGTTCCCGGCCGATGCCGATTCGGTGGCGATGTTCCGCCGTGCCGACATGCTGGCTTCCACGCACAACACCTGGGCGATGGAGATCGATCCGGACCAGACGTTCGTCTACGAACTGACGCGCCCGGACGGCCGCCGCTTCCGCGTGCAGTTCGACCTGAGCAAGCCGGTCGACCTGCCACCGCCACCGTGGGGCGACGACACAGCACCCGCGCCGTGATCCCGGGGTCGGATCCCTCCTGCGGAGGGCTCTGACCCCGACCCTGCACTCATCGCGTGCCGAAGCGCGCCCGGCAGCCGTTGCTCACCCACACCTGACCACGCGAGTAACCCCAGCTGCGGCCTTCCTGGCAGGCGCTGCCCGACAGCTGCTGCTGCAGCACCGGCCGGCCCTGGCGCTCATCCCAGTCGCAGGTCTGCGAGCGGTTGTTGTTGCTGCTGCAGGTGACGGAATAGTTGCTGTTGCCACCGCCCCAGCCGCCACCGCCCCAGCCGCGGGCCTCGGCGAATTCGGCGCGGCAGCCATTGCTGACCCATACCGCGCCGTTGCGCACACCCCAGGTACGGCCCTCGTCGCAAGGGCTGCCGGACAACTGGCGGACCAGGCGGGCATTGCGCCAGCCGACCGGGCAGCTGCGCTCGCGGTTGTTCTGGCTTTCGCAGCGGATGGTCTCGCCGGGCCGACCGTTGTTGCCTCCCCAGCCACCGCCATTGCCGCCGCCCCAGCCACCACGGGCCTCGACGAACTCGGCGCGGCAACCATTGGTGACCCAGATGCTGCCATTGCGGCTGCCCCAGGAGCGCCCTTCCTCGCAGGGGCTGCCAGACAACTGACGGACCAGCTGCGCGCCGCGCCAGCCGGTGTTGCAGACCCGTTCGCGGTTGCTCTGGCTTTCGCAGCGGATCACCCCGTTCTGCGCAGAGACGGACGGAGCGGGCAGGGCAAGGGTGCCCAGCGCACCCAGGCTGAGGGTTACGGCCAGGCTGGCCAGGGACAGCGGTTTCATGGCGGCATCCCATACGGTGGCAGGTGCCCGACTATAGGGAGGGGGACGATCAAGCCGGTGTGACTGGCCGGATTTGCCCCAGCCGGGGCCTCGGCCGCAGAATACGAGGCTTTCCGGCCCCCATCCGGTGCCGGCGTTCTCCAGCGGAGCTTCCCCCCATGCGTACCCACTTCTGCGGCCTGGTCGACGAGACCCTGATTGGCCAGACTGTCACCCTCGCCGGCTGGACCGACGTGGCCCGTAACCAGGGCGGCGTCTGCTTCATCGATCTCCGCGATCATGAAGGCATCGTGCAGGTGACGGTGGAGATCGACAATGCCGAAGTGTTTGCGGTGGCCGCGTCGCTGGGCTACGAGGATGTGCTGCAGGTGGAAGGCGTCGTGCGTGCCCGCCACGCGGTGAACGACAAGATGCGCACCGGCAAGGTGGAAGTGATCGCCACCGCCATCACCGTGCTGAACAAGGCTGCGCCGCTGCCGTTCCACGCCCATGAGAACCCGGGCGAGGAAACCCGCCTGAAGTACCGCTACCTGGACCTGCGCCGCCCGGAAATGCAGCGCATGCAGCGCACCCGCATCAAGCTGGTGCAGGCGCTGCGCCGCCACCTGGACGAAAAGGGCTTCCAGGACATCGAAACCCCTATCCTGACCAAGGCCACCCCGGAAGGCGCACGCGACTTCCTGGTGCCGGCGCGCATGCACCCAGGCGAGTTCTACGCACTGCCGCAGAGCCCGCAGCTGTTCAAGCAGATCCTGATGGTGGCCGGCTTCGACCGCTACTACCAGATCGCGCGCTGCTTCCGCGACGAGGCCCTGCGTGCCGATCGCCAGCTGGAGTTCACCCAGCTGGACATGGAATTCGCCTTCGTCCGCGAGCGCGACGTGCAGGATTTCGTCGAGGACATGATCCGCGCCATCTTCAAGGAAGTGGTGGACGTGCAGCTGGATGCCAGCTTCCCGCGCATGACCTGGGCCGAGGCCATGCGCCGCTACGGCTCGGACAAGCCGGACCTGCGCATCGCGCTGGAGCTGGTGGACGTGGCCGAACTGGTCAAGGACAGCGAGTTCCCGGTGTTCACCGGCCCGGCCAATGATGCCGAAGGCCGCGTTGCCGCGCTGCGCATCCCGGGCGGTGCGTCGCTGTCGCGCAAGCAGATCGACGAATACGCCGCGCATGCCGCCAAGTACGGCGCCAAGGGCCTGGCCTACATCAAGATCGCCGACAACGGCGAAATCAGCTCGCCGATCCAGAAGTTCTTCAGCGAGGAATCCTTCGCCGCGCTGGTGGCCCACGTCGGCGCCGGCAACGGCGACATCGTGTTCTTCGGCGCCGGTGGCTACAACAAGGTCTCCGACTTCATGGGCGCGCTGCGGCTGAAGGCCGGCAAGGACTTCGGCCTGGTCGCCGACGGCTGGGCGCCGCTGTGGGTCACCGACTTCCCGATGTTCGAGTGGGACGAGGAAGAACAGCGCTACGTCGCCCTGCATCACCCCTTCACCGCACCGGCCGTGGACGACATCGCCGACCTGCGCGCCAATGCCCGTACCGCCGTTTCGCGCGGCTACGACATGGTGCTCAACGGCAATGAGATCGGCGGCGGTTCGATCCGTATCCACCGTCCGGACATGCAGAGCGCGGTGTTCGAGCTGCTGGGCATCGGTGCCGAAGAAGCCCGTGCCAAGTTCGGCTTCCTGCTCGACGCGCTGAACTACGGCGCGCCGCCGCACGGTGGCATCGCCTTCGGCATCGACCGCATCGCCGCGCTGATGGCCGGCACCGAGTCGATCCGCGACGTCATCCCGTTCCCGAAGACCACGGGTGCACAGGATCTGATGACCGACGCGCCGTCGCCGATCGTCGACGCGCAGCTGGCCGAAGTACACATCCAGGTTCGCCCCAAGACCAACTGATCAGGAGATCCAGGCAATGACCGAGTTTGCGTTTTCGCTGGAGTGGGAAAAGCTGGGCAATGAAGGCTCCGAGGCCAACCTGGTCACCGAGCGTGCACGCGTGTTCGGCGGTTGGCTGGTCCGCGTCGGTACCAACCCGGCCGCGATGGCCCTGACCTTCGTCGCCGACGGTGAAGGCCGTTGGGATGGAGAAGACTTCGGCGTCGAGGATTACGAGGACGACGAAGAGGAAGAGTACGACGAGGACGAGGAAGGCGAAGAAGACGAGGACGAAGAGGAATACGAGGAAGAGGACGAGGAAGACGAAGAAGCGGAATCGTCGGAAAAGGCTTGACCGCCCCTTCGCGCTGACGTCAACTTCCTGCATGTATTCCATCCGCCGCGCCACCGTGGACGACGCGCCGACCCTGTCGGCGCTGGCCGCCCGCACGTTCACCGAAACCTTCGGCCATCTGTATCCGCCGCAGGACCTGCAGGCCTTCCTTGAGGAGGCCTACACGGTCGAGCGCCAGCGCGTGATCCTGGCCCACCCGGATTACGCGGTGTGGCTGCTGGAGCTGGACGGGGAGGCGGTCGGCCATGCCGCCGCCGGCCCCTGTGGCCTGCCGCACCCGGACGTGAAGCCCGGTGACGGCGAACTCAAGCGCCTGTACCTGATCAAGACGCAGCAAAGCTGCGGCTGGGGCAGCCGCCTGCTGGAAACCGCGCTGGCCTGGCTGGAATACGAGGGCCCGCGCACCCTGTGGTTGGGCGTGTGGTCGGAGAACTTCGGCGCACAGCGCTTCTACGCCCGCTACGGGTTCGAGAAGGCCGGCGAATACCTGTTCCCGGTGGGCGACACGAACGATCTCGAATTCATCCTGCGCCGCGCACCGCGCGCGGCCTGATGTTCACTGCCGCTTGCTGCGCGCGCGTGTTCAATCACCGTACGTTCCTGCCCCGCTGACCGCCAGGCTGTTTGCATGACTCCCCCCGTATTGCTGCTGCATGGCATCTGGAATGCCCGCGCCTGGGTCGGGCCGCTGGCCTGGCGCCTGCGCGCGCGCGGCTTCCAGGTGCACGCGTTTGGTTATTCCTCGGTGTTCGGTGGGCCGGACGTGGCCGTACCGCAGCTGCTGGAGCGGCTGGCCGACGCCGGCCCACTGAGTTTGGTCGGCCACAGCCTGGGCGGGCTGCTGGCGCTGGAAGCGCTGCGGCGCAATCCGCAGCTGCCGGTGCAGCGCGTGGTCTGCCTGGGTTCACCGCTGCGCGGCAGTGGCACCGCGCGCTCGTTGTCCGATCATGGTTGGGGGCTGGCGCTGGGGCGCAGCAGCGAGCTGCTGCTGGACGGCCTGCCGGACTGGCAGGGCAAGGCCGAGGTCGGGCTGATCGCCGGTTCGGTGCCGCATGGTCTGGGCAGCCTGCTGGGCGCGATGGACGACGCCTCCGATGGCACTGTGGCCCTGGCCGAAACCCGCCTGCCGGGCCTGACCGATCATTGCGTGGTGCGCACCAGCCACAGCGGCCTCGTGGTGTCGCCGGATGCCGCGCGGCAGACCGCGCATTTCCTGCGCCACGGCCAGTTCGACCACAGCCGCGACGCCGCCGCCGCGTAATCTGGTAGGGGCGACCGCCCTGGCTCGGTGGGTGCGGACCGTCCTGCCTTGGTGGATGCGAACCGTTGGTTCGCACGCGCTTCGCCGGGCCATGCGCGACGGCATCTCCGCCCTAGACACGGTTGCCGCCCCCGATCAGGTAGAATCCGCGCCTTGATCCTGAAGCAGCCAGACGGTAGCACCCATGGGTAGAGGCCCCTCCATCGAAGCCCGCAAGAACGCGTCCGACGCGAAGCGCGGCAAGATTTTCACCAAGATCATCCGCGAGATCGGCGTTGCCGCGCGGGGCGGTGGAGGCGACCCCAACAACAACCCGCGCCTGCGCGTTGCGGTGGACAAGGGCCTGGCCGTGAACATGTCCAAGGACGTGATCGAGCGCGCCATCAAGAAGGCCACCGGTGAACTGGAAGGCGTCGACTACGAGGAAATCCGCTACGAAGGCTACGCTCCGGGTGGCGTGGCCGTGATCGTCGACTGCCTGACCGACAACCGCGTGCGCACCGTGGCCGATGTCCGCCATGCGTTCAGCAAGTGCGGCGGCAACATGGGCACCGAAGGCTCGGTGGCCTTCATGTTCAAGCGCCTGGGCGTGCTCAGCTTCGCCCCGGGTGCCGACGAGGAAGCCATCACCGAGGCGGCCATCGAGGCCGGCGCTGATGACATCGTGGTCTATCCGGACGATGGCTCGATCGATGTGGTCACCAGCCCTGACGCGTTCAGCGCAGTCAAGGACGCGATGGCCGCCGCTGGCCATGTCGCCGACCACGCCGAGATCACCTTCCGCGCCGACAACGACATCAAGGTCGAGGGCGAGGTCGCCCTGCAGGTCAAGAAGCTGCTGGACATGCTGGAAGACCTGGACGACGTGCAGGAGGTGTATTCCAACGCCGAACTCGGCGCCGACGCCTACGCCTGAGCCGTCTTCGACGGCCTGGGCGCGGGCCGTTGAACGGTCACCGCGGACAGTCATGAGCCCATACGCCTGCCAGCGCATTCCGTTCCGCCCCGCCAGGAGTGCAGCATGACCCGCATCCTCGGCATCGACCCCGGTTCGCAGCGGACCGGGGTCGGCATCATTGATGTCGATGCCACCGGCCGCGTCAGCTACGTGCACCACCAGCCGCTGGTGCTGCTGGGCGCTGACGACTTCCCGCAGCGCATGAAGCTGCTGGTGCTGGGCCTGGCCGACCTGTGCCGCGAGTATGAGCCGCAGGAAGTGGCCATCGAACGCGTGTTCATGGCCCGCAACCCCGATTCGGCATTGAAGCTGGGCCAGGCCCGTGGCGCGGCGATCTCGGCGGTGGTGCTGCGCGACCTGCCGGTGCACGAATATGCTGCCAGCGAGATCAAGCTGGCGGTTGTCGGGCGCGGTGGCGCCGAAAAGCAACAGGTTCAACACATGGTCGGGCTCATGCTCAACCTGAAAATCAAGCTGCAGGCCGACGCGGCCGACGCGTTGGCGGTGGCGATCACCCATGCCCACGTAAGGGCGACGGCCAACCGCCTGGGGCTCAGTGCCCGCCAGGCATGGGGCCGCAAATGAGGAGCTGCACGCAATGATCGGTCGACTGCGCGGCATCGTCGCCTACAAGGCGCCGCCGTGGCTGGTGGTGGACGTGAACGGAGTGGGCTACGAACTGGAGGCGCCGATGAGCACCTTCTACGACCTGCCCGAGCTCGGCCGCGAGGTCACCCTGTATACCCACTACTCGCAGAAGGAAGACAGCGTCTCGCTGTACGGCTTCCTGCGCGAGGGCGAGCGGCGCCTGTTCCGCGACGTGCAGAAGGTCAGCGGCATCGGCGCGAAGATCGCGCTGGCCGTGCTGTCCGGCGTCACCGTCGAAGAGTTCGCGCGCATGGTCCAGGCCGGTGACATCACCGCGCTGACCCGCATTCCGGGCATCGGCAAGAAGACCGCCGAGCGCATGGTGCTGGAGCTGCGTGACCGCGCGGCCCAGTTCGGTGCCGGCGGCGCGCTGCCCACCGGCAGTGGCCCGGCCCCGGCCGACCCGCTGTCCGATGCCACCGTGGCGCTGCAGCAGCTGGGCTACAAGCCGGCTGAAGCCGCCCGCATGGCCCGGGACGCCTTCAATGAAGGCGACGAAGTGGCCACCGTGATCCGCAAGGCGCTGCAGTCGGCGCTGCGTTGATCCGCCTTCCTTTCCTTCAACAAACCGCCTGAGCTTCGCCAGGAGTCCCATGTCCAGCAGTCAAACCCCGCACGCAGCCGCCCCCGGCGGCCATGGCCACGCCCCCTCCGCTGGAGGACTGGCGCTGGTCATCGGTGCGATCGGCGTGGTCTTCGGCGATATCGGTACCAGCCCGCTGTACACCCTGAAGGAGGCGTTCTCGCCGCACTACGGGCTCAACAGCGACCACGATACCGTGCTGGGCGTGCTGTCGCTGGCGTTCTGGGCGCTGAACCTGGTGGTGACGCTGAAGTACGTCACCATCATCATGCGCGCCGACAATGATGGCGAGGGCGGCATCATGGCGCTGATGGCGTTGACCCAGCGCACGCTGCGCAATGGCTCGCGCTCGGCTTATGTAGTGGGCATCCTCGGCATCTTCGGCGCCTCGCTGTTCTTCGGCGACGGCGTGATCACCCCGGCCATGTCCGTGCTCAGTGCGGTCGAAGGCCTGGAGGTGGCCGCGCCCGGACTGCATGTCTTCATCGTGCCGGTCACCCTGGTGGTGCTGCTGGCAGTGTTCGCCGCGCAACGCTTCGGTACCGAGAAGATCGGCAAGGCGTTCGGCCCGATCATGGCGATCTGGTTCGTATCGCTGGCGGCGATCGGCATCTACAACATTGTCGATGCGCCCGAGGTGCTGAAGGCCTTCAACCCATGGTGGGGCATCCGCTTCTTCATGGAGCACGGCTGGCACGGCATCTTCATTCTCGGTGCAGTGGTGCTGGCGGTGACCGGCGGCGAAGCGCTGTATGCGGACATGGGCCACTTCGGCCTGCGACCGATCCGCCACGCCTGGTACTTCTTCGTGCTGCCGTGCCTGGTGCTGAACTACCTGGGGCAGGGCGCACTGGTGCTCAACCACCCCGAGGCCCTGAAGAACCCATTCTTCGAGGCGGTGCCCTCGTGGGCGCTGTACCCGATGATCATCCTGGCCACCATGGCGGCGGTGATCGCCTCGCAGTCGGTCATCACCGGCGCGTTCTCGGTCTCGCGCCAGGCCATGCAGCTGGGCTACATCCCGCGCATGCGCATCAAGCACACCTCGCACGACACCATCGGCCAGATCTACATCCCGGGCATCAACTGGGGCATCGCGGTGATGGTGTTCGGCCTGGTGCTGGCGTTCCGCAGCTCGTCCAACCTGGCCGTGGCCTACGGCATCTCGGTGTCGGCCACGATGCTGATCGACACCCTGCTGCTGGCCGTGGTGGCACGTTCGCTGTGGCCGAAGTCGCGTGGCTGGCTGCTGCCGCTGTGCGTGGTGTTCTTCATCATCGACCTCGGCTTTGTCATCGCCAACGGCGCCAAGCTGCTGCAGGGCGCCTGGTTCCCGGTGGTGCTGGGCATCTTCCTGTTCACCATGATGCGCACCTGGCGGCGTGGCCGCGAGCTGCTGCGTGATGAGATCCGCAAGGACGGCATCCGCCTGGACACCTTCCTGCCGGGCCTGATGCTGGCACCGCCGGTACGCGTGCCGGGCACCGCGGTGTTCCTCACCGCCGACCCGACCGTGGCCCCGCACGCGCTGATGCACAACCTCAAGCACAACAAGGTGCTGCACGAGCGCAACGTGTTCCTGCACGTGGAAACCCTGCCCATTCCCTATGCGATGGAAGGGCAGCGGCTGAAGATCGAGTCGGTGGGCGACGAGTTCTACCGGGTCTATGTGCGCTTCGGTTTCATGGAAACCCCGGACGTGCCGCTGGCGCTGATGCGCTCGTGTGACCACGGTGGCATCTACTTCGACCCGATGGACACCACCTTCTTCGCCAGCCGCGAAACCATTGTGGCCACCGCCAACCGCGGCATGCCGATCTGGCGCGACAAGCTGTTCGCGCTGATGCACCGGAATGCCGCGCCCGCGACCGGCTTCTTCCGGATTCCGGGCAACCGCCTGGTGGAACTCGGCGCGCAGGTGGAGATCTGACCGCGCGGGGTCGGATCCCTTTTCCGCAGGAAAAGGGCTCTGACCCCATGTCTTGAGCCATCCACACATCCATCCACGCATGGCGTGGATCTACCGTGTCGACCAAGGTCGACACCCACCAAGAGTAGGCAGAGCAGGCCACGCCATCCAGGCAGATCGCAGAAACCTGTCGAAGGCGGGGTGGGTCCGGTTGCGGGGGCGTGAGCCGCATGGATGCGGCGACCGAGCTTACATGGACGTACTTGCAGCGTCCCCCGCAAGCGGACCCACCCCGCCATTCCCCAGGAAGCCCGCTTCGGCTGTTGCTCTGGATGTTGCCGTTGCTGTTGCCTCTGCGGGTGCCGGGCGCAGCCCGGCCGAAACCCGCACTTTTGCCGCATAATCAGCACATGACCGACGACCGCATCATCGGCGCCGGCGCCACCCGCGAGGATGACGCCGCCGACGCCAGCATCCGCCCAAAGCGCCTTGCCGACTACCTCGGCCAGGTGCCGGTGCGCGAGCAGATGGAAATCTACATCCAGGCGGCCAAGGGGCGTGGCGACGCGCTCGACCACGTACTGATCTTCGGGCCGCCGGGCCTGGGCAAGACCACCCTCAGCCATGTCATTGCCAACGAACTGGGCGTGGCCCTGCGGGTGACCTCCGGCCCGGTGATCGAAAAGGCCGGCGACCTGGCTGCGCTGCTGACCAACCTGCAGCCGCACGACGTGCTGTTCATCGACGAGATCCATCGCCTGTCGCCGGTGGTCGAGGAAGTGCTGTACCCGGCGATGGAAGATTTCCAGATCGACATCATGATCGGCGAGGGCCCCGCCGCCCGCTCGATCAAGATCGACCTGCCGCCGTTCACCCTGATCGGCGCCACCACCCGCGCTGGCCTGCTGACCGCGCCGCTGCGCGACCGCTTCGGCATCGTCCAGCGCCTGGAGTTCTACAGCGTCGAGGAACTGACCCGTATCGTGCGCCGCTCCGCCAGCATCCTCGGCATCGACTGCACCGCCGATGGGGCAGGGGAGATCGCGCGCCGCGCGCGTGGTACCCCGCGTATCGCCAACCGCCTGCTCCGACGCGTGCGCGACTATGCGCAGGTCAAGGCCGGTGGCCACATCGACGAGCCCGTGGCCCAGGCCGCGATGAAGATGCTCAAGGTCGACCCGGAAGGCTTCGACGAGCTTGACCGGCGCCTGCTGAAAACGATGGTGGACTACTTCGACGGTGGCCCGGTCGGCATCGAATCGCTGGCCGCGGCGCTGTCCGAAGAGCGTGGCACGCTGGAAGACGTGGTCGAGCCGTACCTGATCCAGCAGGGCTTCCTGGTGCGTACCGCGCGTGGCCGCATGGCCACCCACAAAGCCTACCGGCACATGGGTCTGAAGCCGAAGAACCCGCCGCAGGACCTGTTCGCGGAGGTTCCCGATGTCGGTTGAGCCACTATTCAGTTGGCCGACACGCATTTACTGGGAAGATACCGACGCTGGCGGCGTGGTCTACCACGCCCGCTACGTGGCCTTCATGGAACGGGCCCGGACCGAATGGATGCGCGCGCTCGGCTACGGCCAGGAGCGCATGCGCGCCGAGCACGGGATGGTCTTCGCGGTGCGCTCGATGCAGATGGATTTCGTCAGGCCGGCACGGCTGGATGACACCCTGCAGGTGACTGCCCGCCTGGTCCAGCTGAAGAAGGCCAGCATGGTCTTCGACCAGCAGATCCTGCGCGACGGCGAGCTGCTGCTGTCGGCCCAGGTCCGCATCGCCGCACTGGACGCGGCCAGTTTCCGCCCGCGTGGCATGGACGAGGCCGTCCTTGCCGTGCTGCAACCCCACCTCCACCCCGAATCCGAACACTGAGGAACAACGGATGATCGCAACGCTCCTGGCCCTGCAGGCCACGGTCACCGAGGCACTGCCGGCCGACGTCAGCAACGCCGCGACACAGACCCTTGCCCAGGCCACCACCGGCGGCGGCATCAACTACCTCGAACTGATGGCCAAGGCCAGCCTGCCGGTGAAGATCATCGTGCTGCTGCTGCTGGTCGGCTCGTTCGTCAGCTGGGTGATCATTTTCCGCAAGGCCCGCGTGTTCAAGCAGGCCACCCGCGAAGCCGACGAGTTCGAGAACCGCTTCTGGTCCGGCGCGGACCTGGGCAAGCTGTACAGTGCGGCCACCGACCGCAGCCGCAGCGTGACCGGCCTGGAAGCCATCTTCGAAGCAGGGTTCCGCGAATACACCCGCCTGCGTGACAAGCGCCGCCTGGATGGCCGCGCACAGCTGGAAGGCGCGCAGCGCGCGATGCGCACCACCTATACCCGCGAAGTGGACCAGCTCGAGCGCAACCTGGAACTGCTGGCCAACATCGGTTCGACCGCGCCGTACGTGGGCCTGGTCGGCACCGTGTTCGGCATCATGGTGACCATGCACGACATGATCAGCAGTGGGGCGCAGGCCGGCATCGCCGCCGTCGCGCCGGGCATCTCCGAGGCACTGTTCGCTACCGCCATCGGCCTGTTCGTGGCGATCCCGGCGGTGTGGGCCTACAACCGCTTCACCACGCGCGTTGAGCGCATGTCGGTGCGGTTCGAGACCTTTGCCGAAGAGTTCAGCTCCATCCTGCAGCGCCAGAGCGCTGGCGACGAGTAAGCGCCTGACCCGGGAGTCCAAGCCATGTCCGCTGCCATCGGTCGCCGCAAGCGCCGCAAGCTGAAATCGGAAATCAACGTCGTTCCCTACATCGACGTCATGCTGGTGCTGCTGATCATCTTCATGGTCACCGCGCCGCTGCTCACCCTGAGCTTCGACGTCGACCTGCCGCAGTCCAACGCCAAGGCGCTGGAGAGCAAGCAGGACCCGGTGATCGTCTCGGTGCGGCAGGACGGCCAGCTCAGCCTGAAGCTGCCCGATGCCAAGGAACCGACCGCCGTGTCGGCCGAGGAACTGGAAGGCCGCCTGGCCGGCATCGCCGCCCAGGACAAGGGCGTGCGCGTGATCGTCGCCGCCGACCGTGCCGTGGCCTATGAAAAGGTCATTGCCGCGATGGATGTGATCAAGCGCGCCAAGGTAGACAAGGTAGGCCTGGCCACCGATGCACGCTGACGCCCTGCCACCCCCGCATCAGCGCGAACCCGGCTGGGGCCTGCCCCTGGCGTTGGCGTTGCTGGTGCACCTGCTGGTCGCGCTGGTCTTCATCGTGGCCTGGTTCTGGTCGCCCGAGCGCAACACCGACGCCGCCGCCGGTGATCCGTCGGTCGAGGCCAGCCTGGCGCTGTCCGCGTCGGAGGCCTCCGCTGCGCGCCAGGCCCTGCGCCAGTCGGAAAAGCTGGAAGACCTGCCGCCGCCGGTGGCCGAGCCCATCCCGGTGCCGGAAGACACCATTCCGCCGCCGCAGCCGATCCCGGAACCGCGCCCACAGGACGCCCCCACGCCGCAGCAGCAACAGGCGCAGGAGCGTGTCGCGCAGCCGGATACCAAGGATCAGGAAGCGGTGAGTGCGCTGGCCATCTCCCAGGAGAAGGCCAAGCAGGAACAGGAAGCCAAGCGCCGCCAGGAACAGATCGACCTGACCGAACGCAAGCGCCAGGAAGAAGCCGAGCAGAAGCTGCGCCTGGCCAAGCAGCAGGAAGCGGACGAGAAGAAGAAGCAGGCCGAGCAGGAGCGCGTGGCCGCTGACAAGGCCGAGGCCGAGAAGCAGAAGAAGATCGCCGAGCTCCGTGCCCGCCGCGAGCAGGCCGAGAAGGAAGCCAAGCTGGCCGAGCAGAAGCTGCGCCAGGTGGCCGCCGCGCGCAATGCCGCAGGCAGTGCCGCTGCCGGTTCCAGTGGTGCCTCGCAGCCGGCCGCCGGTGGCGGTGGCAACAGCGACGACCTTTCGGCCAAGTACGCAGCCGCCATCCAGGCCAAGGTGCTGTCGCAGTGGGTGCGCCCGGATACGGTGCCGTTGGGCCAGCGCTGCCAGATCACCATCACCCAGATTCCGGGTGGTACGGTGATGCAGGCCAAGGTCAGCCCGAACTGCCCGTACGACGAGGCCGGCAAGCGCTCGATCGAGGCCGCCGTGCTCAACGCGCAGCCGCTGCCGTACCGCGGCTTCGAGTCGGTGTTCGCACGCACGCTCAACTTCACCTTCACCGCCCAGGATCGCTGAGGCGGGCAGGGCAGGGTGGCTCTCCGCTGCCCGCGTCCACGGATGTCGCGCTTGCCTCTGGCAGGCCAGGTCTCGACCGGGCAGGCTGTCGGCTGCTGTCGAACACCGCCCCGCAGGGCGGTGTGACGGGGCAGACGGGCGCGATGTTAGCCACGACGTTAACGGTGCGTGAGAGGACGGGCTGGAACTGACCCGGAATTCACGTACCCTTGGTTCATGATTGCGAAGCGGTTCACTGCCGCTTTGTTATCCCTCGTTCCGGTTTCCCCCTATTGAGCGCTCCATGAAAAAGATGCCTCGCTGGCTTGCCGTGTTTGCGGCCCTGTTGCTGCCCTTTGCTGCCGTCGCGCAGCAGAAGGGGCTGGATATCGACATCATCGGCGGCAATGCTTCCGCGCTGCCGATCACCATCGTGCCGATGCCTTACCAGGGGTCGTCGGCTGCACCGCAGACCGACGTCGCCGGCGTGGTCCGTGCCGACCTGGAGCGCTCGGGCCAGTTCCGTACGCTGCCCGAAGCGCAGATCGTCGAGAAGCCGGTGCGCGGCGGCGACATCCAGTTCGCCACCTGGCGCGCGCTGAAGCAGAACTACATCGTGGTCGGCCGCGTGCTCGACGCCGGTGCCGGCGCCTACCGCGTCGAGTACGAACTGTTCGACGTACCCAAGGGCGAGCGCCTGCTGGGCCTGGCGATGACCGCCCGTGGCAACGCCATGCGCGACGTTGCCCACCAGATGGCCGACGCCATCTACGAAAAGATCACCGGCGTGCGCGGCGCCTTCTGGACCCGCATCGCCTACGTGACCGCCAGCGGCAAGGGCGACGCCATGCGCTACGCGCTGATGGTGGCCGACTCCGATGGCTTCAATCCGCAGACCATCGTGCGTTCGGCCGAGCCGCTGCTGTCGCCGTCGTGGAGCCCGGATGGCAGCAAGCTGGCCTACGTCAGCTTCGAGCGTGGCAATTCGGCCATCTACATCCAGAACATCGGTACCGGCGCGCGTGAGCTCGTCACCAGCTTCCGCGGCATCAACAGCGCCCCGGCGTTCTCGCCGGACGGCCGCAAGCTGGCCCTGACCCTGTCGCGTTCGGGCAACCCGGAAATCTACGTGATGGACCTGGGCAGCAAGCAGCTGACGCAGCTGACCAACCACTTCGCCATCGATACCGAGCCGACCTGGGCGCCGGACGGCAGCGCGGTGTACTTCACCTCCGACCGCGGCGGCCGTCCGCAGGTCTACAAGGTCGGCGCGGGCGGCGGCAGCGCCGAGCGCGTGACCTTCCAGGGCAACTACAATGCCAAGCCCTCGGTGTCCTACGACGGCAAGAAGATCGCCGTCGCCCAGGGCTCGGGCAACAGCTACAAGATCGCGGTGATGGACAGCTCGCTGGGTTCGCCGCGCTGGAGCACGCTGTCCCCGGGCTCGCTGGATGAATCGCCGAGCTTTGCGCCCAACGCGAGCATGGTGTTGTACGCCGCCCGCGAAGGTGGCCGTGGTGTGTTGTATGCCGTCTCGGCCGATGCGCGGGTTCGCCAGCGCCTGGTCCTGGCCGATGGTGATGTGCGCGAGCCGGCATGGTCCCCATACCGTACCCAGCGCTAAAAGAGTGTTAATATTTTCGTTGTCTTGAACCCCTCATCGGCCTAGGAGCCACAAAGGTATCGCCATGAACAAGTCCACCCGCGTTCTGCTTGTTTCCCTGCTGTCTGTGGCCGTCCTGGCCGGTTGCTCGAAGAAGGTGAAGGAAGAGCCGGCAGCCCCGGTCGACACCGGCACCTCGACCACCACCCCGACCGGTCCGTCGACCTCGGGCCTGTACGGCCCGGGCGACCTGGATACCGACGCTTGCCTGCGCCAGCGCGTTGTCTACTTCGACCTGGACAAGGAAGACGTGAAGCCGGAATTCCAGGCCATCATGGCGTGCCATGCCAAGTACCTGCGTGACCGTCCGTCCTCGCGCATCACCCTGCAGGGTCACACCGACGAGCGCGGTTCGCGCGCCTACAACCAGGCCCTGGGTGAGCGTCGTGGCAACGGCGTCAACTCGGCCCTGCAGGCCAACGGTGGCTCGGCTTCGCAGCTGACCGTCGTTTCCTACGGTGAAGAGCGTCCGGTCTGCACCGAGTCGAACGAGTCCTGCTGGTCGCAGAACCGTCGCGTCGAAATCGTCTACACCGCGCAGTAATCCATGCGCATTGGCATCAAACTGATGCTGGTCGTTGCGGCAGCCCTCGTGGCTGCCGCACCGGCGCATGCACAGCGACAGAGCCTGGCTGACCGTGTCGGCGCGCTCGAGCAGCAGATGTACAACAACAGTGCCAACCAGGACCTGTTGAACCAGATCAACCAGCTGCGGCAGCAGGTCACCAGCCTGCAGGCCTCGATCGAGCAGTTGCAGCACGACAACGCCCAGCTCAAGCAGTCCGCCCAGGACCAGTACCTGGATCTGGACAGCCGCCTGAACCGGTTGGAAGGGGGCAATGCGGCCCCGGCCCTGCCGCCCGTTCCGGCGAGCGCGCCGAAGGCCGCACCGGCCCCGGCAAAACCCGCAGCGGCGGCCACTTCCGAGCGGCCGCCTTCCGTCCATGGTGATGCCGGCAGCCTTGCCGCCACCGGCGACGAGCGCACCTCCTACAACGTCGCCTTCGATTCGCTGAAGGCCGGCAAGTACGATGATTCGGCGCAGCTTTTCCTGAGCTTCCTGCAGCTGTACCCGAACGGCGTCTACGCGCCGAACGCGCTGTACTGGCTGGGCGAGAGCTACTACGCCACCCGCAATTTCCCGATGGCCGAGACCCAGTTCCGTGAACTGCTCGCGCGCTATCCGACCCACGACAAGGCCGCTGGCGGCCTGCTCAAGGTTGGCCTCTCGCAGTATGGCGAGGGCAAGGTCGACCAGGCCCAGCAGACGCTGGAGAGCGTCGTGGCGCAGTACCCGGGCTCGGACGCCGCGCGCACCGCCCAGGATCGGCTGCAGTCCATCCGCCTCGGCAAGCAGATCCGTTGATCCGCTGACCGGGCGTACAATGCGTACCCTGGCGCCGGGCTGATTTCCGGCAGCCTCCTGTAGAGCCGAGCCCATGCTCGGCTGCTTTCGTTTCCGGCGCCGATAAATCGGTCGCCCGTCCCATGAAGAATTGTTTGCCATGACCGCCGTTACTCCGTCCAACGCCGTCGCCACCCCCAGCGACATCGTGCAGTCGCCGCTGCCGCGCCTGAAGATCACCGAGATCTTCACCTCGCTGCAGGGCGAAGCCGATACCGCCGGCTGGCCGACCGTGTTCGTGCGCCTGACCGGCTGCCCGCTGCGCTGCCAGTACTGCGATACGGCCTATGCCTTCCATGGCGGCACTTGGTGGGACATCGACGACATCGTGGCCGAGGTGTTGGCCCAGGGCGTGCGCCACGTCTGCGTGACCGGCGGCGAGCCGCTGGCGCAGAAACGCTGCCTGGTGCTGCTGCAGAAGCTGTGCGACGCCGGCATGGACGTCTCGCTGGAAACCTCCGGCGCGCTGGACGTCAGCGCGGTGGACCCGCGTGTATCGCGCGTGGTCGACATCAAGACCCCGGGGTCGGCCGAAGTGGCGCGCAACCGCTGGGAAAACCTGCCGCTGCTGACCGCACGCGACCAGATCAAGTTCGTCATCTGCAGCCGCGAGGACTACGACTGGGCCAAGGCCTTGGTCGCCGAGCACGAGCTGGTGAAGCGCTGCACCGTGTTCTTCTCGCCCAGCAAGGGCGAGGTCACCGCGCGGCAGCTGGCCGACTGGATCGTCGAAGACCGCCTGCCGGTGCGCTTCCAGATGCAGTTGCATAAAATCCTGTGGAACGACGAGCCGGGCCGATGAGCCCGCGCGGCGTTCCCTGATGTAGCTCCGGCGCGGGACAGCGTGCTGGCTTTCCCCTCCCAACCGGATGTTTTACCCATGAAGAAGGCAGTCGTGCTTCTCTCCGGCGGCATGGATTCAGCCGCCGTCATCGCCATGGCCCAGGAACAGGGCTTTGCCGTGCATGCCCTGAGCGTGCGCTATGGCCAGCGCCATACCTCCGAACTGGATGCCGCCGCCCGCGTGGCCAAGGCCCAGGGCGTGGTCGCGCACAAGACCGTGGACGTGGACCTGCGCAGCATCGGTGGCTCGGCGCTCACCGATGACATCGACGTGCCCGAGGCCGGCGGTGCCGGCATTCCGGTCACCTACGTACCGGCGCGCAACACCATCATGCTGTCGCTGGCCCTGGGCTGGGCCGAAGTGCTCGGCGCCAACGACATCTTCTGCGGCGTCAACGCGGTGGATTATTCCGGCTATCCGGACTGCCGCCCCGAGTTCGTGGCCGCGTTCCAGGCGCTGGCCAACCTGGCCACCAAGTCAGGGGTGGAGGGCGCGGGCATCAAGGTGCACGCACCGCTGCAGTTCCTCAGCAAGGGCCAGATCGTCAGCGAAGGCGTGCGCCTGGGCGTGGACTTCGGCCTGACCGTGTCCTGCTACAACGCCGACGCCAACGGCGCCGCCTGCGGCCACTGCGATGCGTGCCTCCTGCGCGCGCAGGGTTTCGCCGAAGCCGGCGTGCCCGACCCGACGCTGTACGCCTGATCGCCCCTGGTAGTGCCGGCCGCTGGCCGGCTTCCCTGATGGGTGTGAATTCCCAGATGGTGGGGGCGAACTGCTCCTCGGTGGGTGCGAACCTTGGTTCGCACTCCCTGACCCGCCAGGCATGGCCCGGCGCTACCGTTGCCGCAGCCACCCCGACGCTTCAATAAACGCCCGCACCGCCTTCGGATCGGCATAGTTCAGCTCGATCATCCGCGCGACACCGGCTTTCTCGTCGGCTTGCTGGCGCATGTACTCCTGCGCGATGCGGTAGCCGGCGTAGTACCCCACATCACTTACCCCGAACGGATTACCGGCGCTGTTGTACAGCCAGTTGTCCAGATCCCCGCCGTCCATTTCAGCGACGAAACGCGCGCGGATTTCCGCTTCGTGCGCGGGCCCGTAGCTGTACAGCGGCAACGCTGGCCGACGCCCGCTCAGCCGTTCGGCCACATACTCCGCCACGCCTTCGCGCACCGCGTACTGCGCCAGGCTGCCGGTAGTTTCGCGCTGCTGGGTATGCACATACTCGTGCAGGTTGTTCTGCGCGTTGTTCGCCCCCGGACGGCTGTCGTAGAAGATCCGCAGGCGGCTGCGCATCGGCTCCGGCAGCTCGCTCACGTCCACGCGCTCATCGCCCAGCGCCATCTCCGCACCGATCAGTACCTTGTCACCCAGCGTGGTGCCACCGGTGCGAAGCACGCCCACGGCATAGGTGATGGTGGCCGGGCGCAGGGCGGGGTAGAGCGTGCGGAAGGCGGCCAGGTCCCGTTCCAGTGTGGCGCTGGCCTGCTGCGCGTTGGTGGTCAATGGGCGTACCGACGTCCAGAAGCGCGGCCACGCACGCATGGCCTCGGCGTATTCGCGGGCGGTGTAGTTGCGGACCTGCATCAGCGCATGCAGGCCAGGGCTGCCTGGATCGATGTAGCGCTCCTGCACCAGTGCGACCTGGCGTTCAACGTCCGGCTCGGCGCGCACCGCGTCATAGGTGGCCCAGAAGCGGCCGATGTCGTCGGTGGCGACCTGGGATGGGGCGGACAGTGCCGTACAGGGCAGCAATAGGGCGGCAATGAGGCAGAAGGGCAGGCGCATCCGTGGCTCCGGGCAGGAATCACAGCTGGGATGCGCGTGAGGCCCAGAAGGTTTAAGCGGGCTCACCAGATCGGGTAGTGCCGGCCGCTGGCCGGCAACCTCGACGCACCAGGGTTTCACCCGGCCCGGCAAAGTAGGGTAGAATGCCCACCCCGCCGAAAGGCTGGGGCAGTGCAATGGGCCGTTAGCTCAGTCGGTAGAGCAGAAGACTTTTAATCTTTTGGTCGAAGGTTCGAATCCTTCACGGCCCACCATTGCTACATAAGGGTTTCGGAGCGATCCGGAGCCCTTTTTGTTTTTCCGCAATCGCCCATCTTTTCCGCAAAACTACTTCGTCGGGGTTACGCGGTCGCCCTTGCGCTTTCGTGTGTAGGTCTCGGTCATTACCACCGACGAGTGACCGAGCTGGCGCTGCGCCTGGCGAATATCTGCGGATGCATCGGCCTTGTCGGTGCCGGCCTTGGCTCGCAGATCGCGGAACTGGAAGGCCGACTTTTCGACGCCAGCGCGGGCGCGCGCTGCATCGAACCTGCTCCGTAGCTGCCCCTTGCTCAAGGGCTGGCCATGCTCATCCAGTAGCAGCGCGGTGTGCACGATGACGGCTCCCGTGTGCTTGCCGCGGCGCTTGAACGTCCTGGCGGCAAACCGCGCCAGAAGCGCTGCCAGCTCACCTTCGATGGCAATGCGCAGCTTGTGCTTGGTCTTGCTCTGGCTGATGTGCAGGAACCCATCGCGCACGTCACGCCGGTCCATGCTGAGCGCATCGGACGGCCGCTGGCCAGTCAGATAGGCCAGATCCAATGCATCACGCAGCGGTTGATCTGCTGCATCCCACACTGCCCGGTACACGTCGTCTTCCACGTACACATCGCGGCCCACTTCACCGTAACCTCGCACGCCCTTGCAAGGGTTCTCCGCGTCGGTGAAGCCCCATTCCCTACACTTGTTCCACATGTGGCTCAGCAGAGCCTTTTCGCGGTTTGCGCTGACCGTGGCCACCGTTCCGTGCTTCGTTCGCCAGTCCATGTACTGGCGAACGTGCAGCGGCCTAATCTTGGCCAGCGGGGCAGGCGGATTGCAGAAGAATTCCTCCAGCTTGGCCAGCTCGGCCAGGTTGACCTTCGCCGTCGATGCGCGCTTCTTCGGGATGACCAGCTGCGCGTAACGCGTGGCTGCATCCTTGAAGGTCACGATCTCCGGCACCTGGGCCTCGGTCGCCATCAACTCCGCCCACTTCCGAACCGCCTCCGGGTAGCTTTTACCCAGCGGAGTTTCGCGCCTCGGCTTGCCGCCGTGGTCGAAGAAGTAATAGACGGTCTTCCCCCGCTTTCGCGGACGCAAGTGGGGTATCGAACCCGGATCCTTTGAGCGTCTTCCCATTACGCCGCCGACCTCAGTGCGTTGCTCGTCCAACCGCCCTCGACCTCTGGCGGCTTCTTCGCTGACCCATCAACGGCCGCCCACATCACGACCGGCCAGCCCGCAGCGTTGATCGTATGCGGGATGCCGTTGCGAGCGAGGTTCTGGATCTGCCTGCGCTTTGTGTGCGCCCCGGTCAGATCGGCCACATCGCCGTGTGCGCCAGGACGCATGATCTTGTCAGCCGCCGACACGGCGCACCTCCCGATGCGAGGCCAAGAGCGGCAGCTGCAGCACGTTCTCTGGCAGTTTCGGCTCCGCCCTGCGCGCGCTGCGAGCCGGACGGTTCAGTCGGCGCCACGCCTCGATGGCCTTGTCGGGATTGGCATGCTTGCTAGTCGCCCGGCAGGCGCACTCCACCAGGTGGCCACCGCCGGCGGACGCGCAGCGCTTGTCGTGGATGTGGCGCGCGCGGTGGCCGGCGTCGCAGTTCGGCAACCCTTCCGGGTGGCTTATATGTTCCTGGGTCATGGCTTGTTGCACTCCTCGATGTGGGCTTCGAGCTTTTCAATCAGGAAGGTGGCTTCGGTGGCCCTGCGGCGGCGCTCGTGCGTGCTGACCGGCGCCGGGCCGGCGTCCCGGATCCACTTCAGCGGCTCAAGGAACCAGCTCGGGTCGACAGGCAGCAGCTTGCGCGGGTCGGGCTTGTTGTCGGGTGGGAAGCAATCCGGCCCTGCCCAGTCCTGGCTCATACCGCAGCGTGTGCACTCGTTGCGCTGGAAGTCGTGGACCTTCTCGGGCTGGATTACGCGAGGGGTTTCGAACAGGGCGCGG
Organism: Stenotrophomonas sp. I18B00994; assembly: GCF_014145825.1. NCBI lineage: Bacteria > Pseudomonadati > Pseudomonadota > Gammaproteobacteria > Lysobacterales > Lysobacteraceae > Stenotrophomonas > Stenotrophomonas sp. I18B00994. The sequence goes on from NZ_JACIUW010000005.1 coordinate 181,672, forward strand.
ACAACCAGGCCGCGCTGCTGTGCGCCGTACACGTGCCCTGCGTCGGCGTGCATCCAGCAGCCGGGCCGGTGATCGTCCTTGTTGCGGTACTCCCAGCGCACTGGCTGAGCGGTGTAGAGCGCTTTCAGTAGGGTGTCAGCCCAAGCGCGCACCTCCCGGCCGTCAACAGCGGTGGCTGGATCGACACGCCGCATGGCAGAGACAACCGCGGCGACAGGCGACGATGCCTTGGTGGCCTCGACAGCCGTGGCCGGGGAAATGGGCAGTGGTGCGGTCATGCGAACAGGTCCAGTTGGGCAGCCTGCGCCGGAGCGCGCAGCTGTGCAGGCGGCGATGCGGGGGTAGCGGCGCGGAGGCGCGCGCGCTGTGCAGCGTTGAAGGCGAACCAGAAGCCGAGGCCGTGTCGGCGTGCCCGGCATTCGGTCAGCAGTACGCGCGCTGTGTGCTTGGCCTGTGCAGCGGTGAGCAGCTGGTCAGTCATTGAACGACGCGCTCCACGCCGGCGAGGTCTTGTATGCTGAGGAATGGGTTGGTTGTGACAGGGCAATTAAGTGGTCGAGCGAGCGCGATGGCACGAGGACTGGAACTTCAAGATCAGGGGAAGAGACGTGACGGTCCGTGTAGCTACCGATGGCCCCGGCAGGGGCGAGGTGACTGCTATCCACGTGATCTATGGACCCAGTCAGACCGGCTTGGCCATTCCGGTGACTTCGCAGAAGGACGCCATGGAGAAAGCCGAAGCTCTGCTTAGCGATCTGATGGGCTCGAGCTGGTACTGACATAGCGCTCGCCGGCGCCGCAATCTTGTTGGCATCGCTCATGCCTGCATGTCCTTGCTGTTGGTGGAGCGCGCGCCGCGCGCCCTGGCTTCAAGTTGTTCGGCAACGCCGAGGTAGTAGGCGTGCCGTTCCAGACGGATCGATTCGGGGAACTGGAAGTGCCTCAGCGACTCTTCCGCCTGCACGCGCCAGGCGGCTGCCTCGCGCGCTGGGTCGTCGTCGAAAATGTCCATCTGGACCGGCTTGGCCATGGGTCAGTGCTTATCGACGGCGCGATGGCGGCTGTAGCCGACGCCTTCGATGGGGATGCCGCACCAGGTCATGCCATCCAGAGCAACGGGCTCGGGCTTGGCGTCGCGCCAGCGCTCTTTCGACCCGGCTTTGCGACGCTCTTGCCACTCGGCCTTTGCCTGGTCGCGATAAGGCTTCTGCATGCGAGCCCGGACCCGCCGCTGGCAGTGCATGAGGTCATGGGCCTGCAGAACGATGCGTGCTGGCTTGTGCCCCTTGGCCACGGTGTAGCCCTCGACGTAGCTGGCGACCTGTTCGCGGATCAGTTCGATCCTCGGGCGCTCGCCGTTGTCCAGCTTGGGGAACTCGGGTTCGGTGTGGAAATCGACAACGACAGAAGTGGTCATGGCAGATCTCGATGTGGAATGGGTTGCCGGCTGTTGGAACCCGGCCGGCGCGGGTTCCCTGCGCTACAGGGGGAGAGCGCAGGGCAGGGGATCAGTGGGTGTCGTCGGCGGGCAGCGGTGTGCGCGCTCGCTCTGCCGAGCGCTGCCGCATCTCGTCGCGGAACGCGGGCCAGTTGCGCCGCAGGTCGCGCACGCCGCACCAGGTGAAGAAGACAACGCCAGCACCAAAGGGCGGGAGTAGCGAGCCGGCATCGGTGTAGATGGCGCGCGCGAGCAGCGCCAGCAGCAGGCCGACGACGACGGCGCAGTAGATGGGCAGGGCAAGGTGGCGCATCAGCGATGCCCCTTGACCGTCGCACGGACAGCGGTCCTTAAGCGATTCAGCTGTTGGCTTGCCCTGGCCTCGGCAGCCTGTTGCTTCACGCGAATTTGACAGTACGATTGCCTGCTGATCGTCTCCTGAGGAGCTTGGATGTACGTCGAGGTGTACCGCCGCTCAGGGTTATGGGCCCAACTGACGGGCACTGTTGGCTGGCGATGGCGCCTGCGAACATTCGACGGCGTGACGTTAATCGACGCACAAGAGACTTTCTCGGACCGGCGCAGTTGCCTTGCACTGGTGGCCCTGTTGATTTCAGGGCTCAATGCTCGTGTCGTGGACTCGCAGGTCAAGCGTGTCCTGCGCCGGAGTGGTGAAGACTGGCTCGAGGGTGAAGAGTTCAACCCAGCCATGCTTTGAAAGGTAGGGGGAGCGTTCATCTTGTTGGCTCTCATGCAGCACCTGCCTGTGCGCGTGCTGCGCTCCGCACGGCGGCGACGGCGCCTGCAGCGCTCTGGCCGTGCCGCAGGACGGCATTGGCGGCGATGCTGGCGGCGACGACGACCTGGTAGGGGAGGAGGCCCCAGCGGCGCCCGGCGCGGGCGACGATGCCGGCGGCAGCTGCGGCGCGCTGAGCGTTGGAGTGGTGGGCGAGGGCGGCGCTCATGCGGCGGCGTCCTGGCTTTCGCCGCTCAGCTGATGCGCAGCGTGCTGGATCTCCACCGAGAGGCGATCGGCCTCTGCCACTTCAATGTAGAGGCTGGCGGCGCCCACCTTGATGGCGACCACGCCGAGGGATGGAATCGCTACGACGGTGGGTGGCGCCTTGCTGACGCCCAGGGAAAGGGTGGCCATGCGTGATCTCCTGCGCCCGGCCCCGGGATGGGGTGGTGTTGGGCGACTGGAGGCAACGTTAGCTGCACGCTAATCGTTAGTCAACAGCTATAAGCTAACAATTTTATGAATGGGGCTGCTTGGCCTGCCGACCACCCCTGCAAGTGATACGGCTGAGCCAGGCTGGGACACTGGACTGAAGTAGTAGGGATACTAATGACGTGGAGCAGAGTCGCGGCTATGATCCGCCTGCGCAGGAAGGGCTCACAGGGGAAAGGCAGTGGCACAGACGACCGTAAAGCACATTCAAAGCAACGCGTACACGAGCGCGATGGCTAGTGGCTTGATCATCAACGGGCCCAGCCCAGATGGGTTCATCCACGTTACTTTCTGGCGCGAAGGGATGCGCCTGACGGAGGAGCAATTTGAACAAGAACTCTTCCATCACGAAGGCGTTCAGGTTGCCAAGATGACGCCTCAGGGGAACACCGTGGAGCATTTCCGAGAAGACGTGTCCACGATGATCATTCCCGTCCCAAAGCTGAGCGAGTTTTGCGACGCGCTATGCAAAATGCGAGATGCTCTGGGCAAGGCCGAACAGGCCCGGGATTTGTTCATGGCCCAAGACCTTCACGTTGCAGCGGCTGATCCTGCGGCAAGCTGACCATGGCGGACATTGATAAGGCAGGTGGGTCGACATTTGTCGTTCAGCCGCCGGTCGCCGTCGTGTCGTCTTCTCCAGAGGGGCTGAGAACGGTAGTTGTTAGAGTAAGCCCGTCAGCCCCAACTCTGAAGACGTTGGAAACCCCTGTGTCGAGTTCGGGTCCGCAACCTATGACTGATTTTTCGAAGTTCGATGACCGGCTCCGCGCGGTCGAAATCGATGTTGCGACGATCAAGGAGCGCATCACTCATATGCCTACTACCGTGAAGATGTGGGTGGCGATAGCCTCCATCACGATTCCGGTGGGAGCGGCCGTTGTGGGAATCTTGAGTTGGGTTCTTCAGAACATGCTGGAGCCGCTACTGAAGACCGCGACGTAATCCCCTTTTGCCTCTATAGAAAAGCCCCGCCGAGCAGCGGGGCTTTCTTGTTGTCCCAAATTGGGACGGTAGTAGAAATTTTCTCGCTACTTAGAACTTTCTCAGGCCTGCATGGATCAGCGCCTTCCCCAGGATGCTCACGTCGCCCGGATCCGGGCGGTAGGCCGGGAAGTCAGTGTTGACGCTCACGACGTAGAGACCGTCGCCGCGCTTCTGCAGCATCTTGATCTGCGTCTCGCCACCGATGTTGATCAGGTAGTAGTCGTCGCCGTCGAAGTAGTCGCAGCTGGTGTCGATCCAGACAATGTCGCCGTCTTCGAGCTTAGGTTTCATCGACGGCCCGCGGCCGGTGATGATCTGGATCCTGCCTGGCTTGGGTAGGTAACCGAGCTTCCTGCGGACTTCCCATTCTGCGACCTCGATGGTCTTCACCACCTCTGGGTAGTCCTGGTTGACCATCCCTGCGCCCATTCCCGCACCCCCTTCGAACAAGTCGAAGCGAACATAGCCGGGTGGCGTCTCATTCTCCGGGATTGGTGAGACAGAAACCTCTCCGTCTTCACTCCACTGGGGCCGGTCCATCCAGCCGTGGTCCTTCCCCAATGCGATGCTGATCTTCTTGGCCACATCGTCGCCGATGTACTTCCCGCCGAGCAGCTGGGAGACGTAGGACGCAGACAAGAACCCGCCCAACTGGGCGCCTTGGTCCCGGCGTCCCTTGATCCCCTTCAGTTCAAGGGCCTCGATCAGGTGGCGAAAGTTGCGGCTGCGGATCTCTCGAATGTCCATCGCGGCAGGTTAGCTGGTAACTAATCGAATTCGTGCAGCTGTCAGCTTGCAATAAGCTGTTAGCTGTGGACTAATAGCTGCCATGAACATGTCAGCACTCGATAGAGCAGTTCAGTCGGCAGGGAGCCAGCAGGCTCTTGCTCAGCTTCTCGGCATCAAGCCGCCGTCGGTATCCGGCTGGTACGACCGCTGTCGCGTTCCCGCAGAACGTTGCATCGCAATCGAGCTGGCCACCGGCGTCTCCCGCCACCAGCTTCGCCCTGACGTCTTTGGGCCAGATCCTGCGGAATCCCAGACCGAGGCAGTCGCGCAGCTGCGCGCAGAAATCGATAGCCGTATGAGCAAGCGCGCGCTGCGCGCCAAGCTCGGTATGGATAGCGACAAGCACCTGGCCATCCTGCTGCAGCTGCCCGTGGAAGAGGTAGAGGCGTGGCCGGAAGAGGGCGTCCTGCCCGCGCTGCCGCAGATCCAGCGCCTGCTCGGTGTTGAGGCAGAGGCCGCTGCTGAGCCCGCGAACGAGGATCCCGACGCGAATCGCATCGCCCCGGTCGACACCGCTTGAAAGGCCGTCCCTGGCCGTCGTCCCTGACTTGTTGATCTCCATGGCGCCCATCGTGCGCCACCCGGGCCCAGCCCGAAACCTTGAAACACAGCCTTTCCCAAGGTGACCCATGACCTGCCGTACATCCGCACTCAACTGGCTCGACGTTCTCTACAACTCCGTGCGCAAGACGCCCGGTGGTGTCGTGGACGCGGCCGCATTCCTGGCCGACCGACGCGGCAAGTCCATGCACCCGGAAACGCTGCGCGCAAAGCTGCGCGGGCTGGAAGGTGAGTCTGTGACGATGGAAATCGCCGAACTGCTGACCGAGTGGATGCAGGAGAAGGCCGGCGGCAGCGATTACGCCCTGGACTGGATGCAGGCGCTGGCCGGGCAGTTCGGCATGGCGGTGGCCACCGTTCCGCCGCCGCCGGAGGGCGGCTGGTCGGACGAGATTGGCGCCATCCAGACGAAGCTGCTGGAGATCACGACGCGGGTGGGGCGCTTGTCCGGCACTGCAGTGGAGGCGATGGCCGACCGCCAGATCGACAGCGACGAAGCACGCCTGATGGTGGAAGAGGCCAACTCGCTGATCACGATGGCGCATCGCCTCATCCGCAACGTGTCGCGCGCTGCAGCGAAGGGGAGGGCGCGCCGATGAGCCATCTTGCTCGCTCCTCCGATCCGCACACCAGCCACGCCGCTGCTGCTGACCTTGTCGCCAGCGGCGCGTTGCGTGTCCAGCATGCCAAGACCGAAGCGGCGGTGATCCGCCACCCGGGCCAGAGCAGCCTGCACCTGTCGACGCTGACTGGCCTTGACCGCCACATGCTCGGCCGTCGCTTGCCGGAGCTGGCTCGAGAGGGCCGCATCTGGCGCGGCCCGTCGGCGCCGTGCGCTACGACCGGTAAGCCGGCCTGCACCTGGTGGCCGGTTGCCCCGGGCCAGAACATGCCGCTGGGGCTCTGACATGTCGACCATCATCATGTCGCAGTGCTGGCCGCTGCAGGGCCTGAGCGTCACGCAGAAGGCTGTGCTGATCTCGCTGGCTGATCAGGCCAACGACGACGGTGTGTGCTGGCCGGCGGTGGGCACCATCGCCGCGCGCTGCTGCATGTCGGCGCGCGCTGTGCGCACGGCAATGGATCATCTGGAGGCCGTTGGCCTGCTGACCCGTGACCGCCGGTTCAACAGCAGCACGGTCTACAAGGTTACCCCGGCCAACTTCGACAAGGCCGTTGCGCCGTCGAAGGCTGGCCGCAAGGCAGGAAAAGCTGGTACTGCACCGGGCGCAGGTGCTGCGCCCCATGCAGGGGGTGCGCCCGGTGCAGGAGGGGATGCGCCCCATGCAGGGGGGGATGCACCGGGCGCAGGTCTGGGGGTGCGCCCCGTGCCGCCTAACCGTCATATAACCCTCAATGAACCGTCAGGTGAACCGTCATTTCCGGCGGGCCTGCCGGCCGCGCCGCTGGCGGTGGATTCCGAGACCGACCTGCAGGCTGCGTGCCGTGCTACCTGGACGGCCTACGCCAGTGCCTACCGTGACCGCCACGGTGTGGCACCGGTGCGCAACGCGAAGGTCAACGCCAACGTCCGGCAGATCGTGCAGCGGCTCGGGCACAGCGAGGCGCCCTTGGTCGCCGCGTGGTTCCTGACGGTCAACGAGCGCTACGTGGTGCAGAACATGCACGACCTGGGCGCGCTGTTGGCGAAGTGCGAGGCATACCGCACGCAGTGGGCCACCGGCCGGCAGGTTACCGAAGAGGCCGCGCGGCAGACCGACAAGACGCAAACCAACCTGGGCGCCGCTGACGCGGCCAAGGCCCTGCTGGCACAGCGGAGGGCGGCACATGCTGGGTAATCAGGAGCAGGATCGGCTGGTCGATCTGCTGGTGGCCACCGCCGAGGTGATTGGCGACCAGCTCAGCCCGAACGCCGCGGCCTACATGGTTTCGGATCTGGCGCAGTACCCGCTGCCGATGCTGGAGCGCGCGCTGGCGTCGTGCCGCCGGGAGCTGAAGGCGCGGCTTTCGCTGGCGGCGATCCTCGAACGCATCGAGGACGGCCACCCGGCACCGAATGAGGCATGGGCCAACGCGATCCGTGCCGCCGACGAAGGTGCGACCGTGGTGTGGACGGAGCAGACCCGCGATGCGTGGGCGGCGGCGTTGCCGCTGGTGCAGGCGGGCGACAAGATCGCGGCCCGGCCGGCTTTCTTGGAGGTCTACACCCGGCTGGTGAAGGAAGCGCGCGCTGCACACCGCACGGCCGCGTACCAGCTGTCTCTGGGAGCCGATGTGTCGGGAAGGGATAGCGTGCTGCAGCAGGCCGTCGCCGCCGGCCAGCTGACGCACGAGCGGGTGGCGGAACACCTTGCACTGCCTCCGGCAACGCCCGCCTTCAACCCGGTGGCGCTGTTGGCTGGCACCGTTGAGGCCTCGCCGACCGCCAATGCCCGAACCCGTCAGCGCCTGGCAGAAATCGCGGAGCTGCTGGGAGACAAGGCGGCATGAGCCCCGATCACTTCAATGTCGAGGTGCGCCCGGTGAGCGAGCCGGTGGCCGAGGCAGGCTGGTATCTGGCCTACGGCTACGGGATCAAGCCGATGGTGGTCTACGCGACGCGCGGGATGACTGTCTGGCGCGACGGCATGCGGCGGATCCCGATCACCCGCTACGCCGGCCCGATCCCGGAGCTGCGCTGATGTGGTCGAAGGCACCGCGGCCGACGAAGGAAGAAGCGGCCCGGATCGAGCTGGCCAAGACGGGTCCGTGTATGGCCTGCCTGGTGCGTTACTCGCAAGGGCTGATGGCGCAGCGCTATGTGGTCTACGGCTGCGAGTACAACCACGCCAAATCGGGCGACCGGCGGCGCGGCCACTTCTTCGGCTACGCGCTGTGTCAGTGGCACCACCAGCGCCATTTGAGAGAGGGCATGACCGAGCAGCAGATGGTGGAGCGCTGGGGCCCGCCGTTGCATTACTCGAAGAAGTTCCACGAGGCGTTTGGGTCGGACGACGACCTGATCGCACAGCAGACCTACATCAACGAACTGAGGGCGGCAGCATGAAGAAGACGAAGGCCATGGCGCCGAAGATCAACCCCCAGCGTGCGCCCCGCGAGCGGCGGATGGACCACAACACGGTGTCCCGGCCCAAGCGAGCCAAGGCACGTGTGCTCGCCGATGGCCCGGCCGAGACGGTGGAGGAGTTCATGGCCCGTGGCGGCAAGGTCCAGCGCCTGACAGCCAGCTGGGAGCGCGCAGCATGACGGTCCTCGACCTGAAGCCATGCCCGTTCTGTGGTGGCTCGGCCAGCGTTAAAGCCTTCTCGCAGGAGCACTTTATCTACGGTGACGTTCCTTGGCGGAGGATCCATTGCCAGTGCATTTCCGCGTTGGAACAACTTGCTGAGGAATGTGAGGCAGACATTGTTGCGGCATGGAATCAACGCGCCCAGGTCGTAGAGAAATGGCTGCCCATCGCGGAAGCGCCGCAGGACGGGACGCGGCTGATGCTGTGGGACTCGGTGAGCAAGCGGCCGGTGTTCGGGAGCTGGCGGGGCGACAACCCCAAGATCACGCACTTTGCGGCCGAGCCGGCCGGCCCGGAGGTGCCTTCTTGACGGGCCACAACCGGGCAGAGAAAGAGGCCCTCAAAAGGCCCGCACTGAATGACCACGATGCGCGATCGCGCGCTGCACGAGCAAACCACCAAGGGGAAGGCGCATGGAAATGAGCAGGGCACGCGAGCTGCTGGCAAGCCGCATGGGGCCGAAAACGCAGCGGTTTGACGCATGCGGCGGCGGTGGACGCCCCGAGCTGACGACGCAGGACATTGCCGCCGCCATGGCGTACGTGCAGGACGGGCTCGGTCGGGAGCTGATGGAGGCGCTGTGGTGGCCTGAGAGCGCTTCTCGCCGCCGCGATCATCTGCGCAAAGCGGTAATCGGGCTGGTAGCCCCGGAGTTCATCCGGCAGATGCACGACCTCGCTACCGCACGAACGGAGTTCGGTATCGCCAAGGCGTGCATGGGGTGGGGTGGCAGCCAGGTAACGGATGCGCAGCGGCGCGAACTACAGAGGACCGAGAACGCGCTTGATGAGGCGCGCGCTGCAGCCTGGCCGAACAACACCATGGAGCAGCTTGGGGTACTGGCCGGCGCAGTGATTGCGGAAATGGCCAGCTGTGGCTGTTGCAAGACGTGCCAAGGCACGCGGGTTCAGGCCGCGCCGACGGGGAGCGGAGTCGTTGAGTGCGAAGCATGCGGCGGCATGGGGCTGGAGCAGCTCAGCGGCCGCAAGCGTGGGGCGGCGATCGGTGCCGACGACGCGGCGTATCGACGGTTCTGGCGTCCGGTGTACGAGTGGATGCTGGAGCGCATGCGAAGTGCGGAGCATGTTGCTGCCGAGCAGTTCTCCCGGGCACTGAATCGCGCTGCGTAGTGAGGACTTGCAGGGTCCGCAGATTGGCGGTCAAATTGACCACCATCCAAACGCAAGCCCCGGCCCAGCCGGGGCTTTTTCTTTGCCCGCGTCCCAGCCGGACAAACTCTCGTGCCCAGCCGGCGCTAGGGGCGGGCACCAATCAACCGGGAGGGGCATATGCCGAACCGGACGAGCTACGGGGCCACCATGAAGGACGAAATCATTGGCACTGCCGCTGGTGCTGTAGCGAAGGCTGCTCCACCGGTGACGGTAGCCGGCGCGGTCGCCGCAGGAGCGAACCTCGATCGCGTGGTGGTGGTCCTGACGATCATCTACCTGGTGGGTCAGATCAGCTATCTGGGCTGGCGCTGGGTTCGCGAATGGCGGCAGAGGGCGCGAGCATGAAGGCCAAGATCATCGGTAGCAGCGCCGCCGCAGTCATTGCTTTGGCCGCGGCCGCGCTGGTTAAGCCATGGGAAGGCTACTCGCCGACTCCCTACGTCGACATGGTCGGCGTAGCCACCTACTGCTACGGCGATACCAGCCGCCCGGAAAAGGCGGTCTACACCGAGCAGGAGTGCGCCGAGAGGTTGAACAGCCGGCTTGGGCAGTACCTGACCGGTATTCAGGCATGTATCCGCGTCCCACTACAGCCCCACGAGGCTGCGGCTCTGCTCAGCTGGACCTACAACGTGGGCGTAGGCGCTGCTTGCCGCTCAACACTGGTGGGGCGTATCAACGCTGGCCAGCCCGCCGCGAGCTGGTGCCCGGAGCTGGACCGCTGGGTGTACGCCGGTGGCAAGCGCGTGCAGGGCCTGGTGAACCGCCGGGCCGCTGAGCGCCGGATGTGTGAGGGCCGGCCGTGAAGCGCGTTGCCATCACAGTCGCCGCGTTCGTCCTGTGGTCCGGCGCCATGGTCGGAGTTGGCTGGGCCTGGCGCGGTGACCGGGCAGAGGGCAGAGAGGCCACCCAGCGCGCCGCCGGTGCCGAGGCAGCTGCAGCCCAGGTCAACCAGACCCGTGCCACCGAGCACGCTCAGGCCGAGACACTGGCCGCCATTGGAGCGAAGCATGAAGAAGACCGCGCTGCGGCCGAGACCGTCCCTGCTGCTGTTGTGGCTGACCTGCGCGCTGGTCGTCTCCAGTTGCGCGACGACCTCGCCACCTGCAATACCGCTCGCCTGTCCGAAGCGGTCGCCGGCGCCGTCGAACGTGACCAGGCAGCCCAACTACGAGCAGAGGTCGCGGGCGCTCTTGTTCAAATCGGACGAGACGCCGACGACCATGTCCGGGCCTGCCAGGCCGTGATCGCAGCTGACCGTCAACCGGTGACGCCATGAACCGGCGGCTGCTGGCACTGGGCCGGTTGAAGACCGGCGAGATGAACAAGACCGAGGCTGCGTATGCCGAGCGGCTGCGCGCGCTGCAGGCTGCGGGCGAGGTCCAATGGCACCGGTTCGAGGGCATGAAGCTGCGCCTGGCGGACAACACGTTCTACACCCCGGACTTTGCAGTCATGGCTGCCGACGGCGTCATGGAGTGCCACGAGGTGAAAGGGCACTGGCAGGACGACGCCCGGGCCAAGATCAAGATCGCAGCAGCCATGTACCCGTTCCGCTTCATTGCGGTGAAGGTCAGGCGCAAGCGCGACGGCGGTGGCTGGGAAGTGGAGGAGTTCTGATGCGGGCGACAGTGACTGCATCGGTCCGCTTGCGCTGGTGGTTGCGGTGGTATCTGGCTGCCGTGGTGTGGTTTGCCCGGGTCACGGGCATGGAGCCGGACTGGGAGCGGGTCGAGTGGTGGATACGCCGCGGCCTGGTACTGAGAACGACGAGGGTTGGTGATGGACGCTGCACGGATTGAAGAGGTTGCGCGCGCTGCTGCTGTCTCTGCCTTAGCGGGCCTGATTGAGGGCAGCACCGACAGCCGCATCGACCGACTGGTCGGGATCGTCGAGCAGCAGGGCAAGCAGATCGCCGAGCTGGCCATGCACGTGGGGCTGCTGGTGCAAGCGGTGGCGCAGCTGCTGGGCGAGGAGGCTGGCGCACCGGTGCAGGACGATGGTGCCGAGCCTGCGCGCGCCGACCTGGACGGGAAGCCGTACTGATGGCGGCGGGCCCGACCCAGCGCCGTGGCAGGACTCGGCAGACAGGCGGCAGCGCCTTCGCACACCTGTATGGCACCGCGCGCTGGCAACGCACGCGTAAGGCGCAGTTAGAGCGCGAACCGCTGTGCTGCAGGTGCAAGGCAAGAGGCCATGTCACCGTCGCCACCGTGTGCAACCACACGAACGGACACCCCGCCGGTGAAACGGAGGAGATGTTCTGGACTGGTCCCTTCGACAGCCAGTGCGCCAACTGCCATAGCAGCGACCAGGCCCGACTCGAGCGAGGCGCCGCGCAGGTCCGTGGGTGTGACACCGACGGTTGGCCGATCGGTCACTGACGGTTCCACGGTTCATCGTTCCACGCCAACGGGGTAGGGGGGGCGAATTTATGGCGTTGGCCGGCTCCTAGACCGTGCGCCCCCCTAAATTCGCGTATCCACAATTCACGGGACGACCCTCGAACGGGCGCTCCCAGTTAAGAAATCCCGCATTTTCCCGAGGAATTCATGCCAAGGCCCCGATTGCCCGTCGCAAAGGCTGCGACAAGCGGCGCCGCCATCAAGAATCCCGGCCGGCACGCTGGCCGGAAGAAGCCGGCGGGCACACGAAGCTTGGGCGAGCCGTACAAGGCCATGACTGCGGCGGAGAAGCGGGCGTGGAAGGAATTCGCGACGGAAATGCCCTGGCTCAACGCAAGCCACCGAGTACTGCTCCGCCTTGCCTGCCTCTGGACGGCCCGGATGGATGACCCGAAAGCCGAGTTCGGCGTGTCAGCAACCCAGGCGCTCAGCTCGATTCTTTCGAAGCTGGGCGCCACACCTGTGGATGAATCGAAGGTCTCGCATGGCGGTGACGAAGAAGACCAGGGCGAAGAATTCTTCGGTGGCCCCAGCTCCGGCCGACCGCACTAAGGCGTATGCGCTGGATGTGGTGGCTGGCCGGATAGTTGCCGGCCCTCATGTCCGAAACGCCTGCCGGCGCCACCTGCAGGATCTGATCGAAGGCCCCGAACGGGGCCTTTACTTTGACCACGGGGCTGCCGAGTACGCGTTCCGCTACTTCGAGAACGTCCTGATGCTCTCCGAGGGTCAGTTCGAGGGCCGGAAGTTCGAGCTGCACCCTTCGCAGGCGTTCATCATCGGCTCGCTCTTTGGCTGGAAGGGCGCAGACGGGCTTCGCAGGTTCCGCCGCGCGTACATCGAGCAGGGGAAGGGCAACGGCAAAAGCCCACTGGCCGGTGGGCTCGGCCTGCTGGGGATGACGGCTGCAGGCGAGGCTGGCGCACAGATCTACTCGGCGGCGGCGAAGAAGGACCAGGCTGGCATCCTGTTCGCCGACGCGGTGAAGATGGTTAAGAAGTCGCCGCTCCTGGCCAAGCGCATCGAGTTCGCTGGCGGTGAGGGGCGGGAGTTCAGCATGGCGCACCACGCCAGCGCGAGCTTCTTCCGGCCGGTGTCGCGCGATACGGGCCGTACCGGCTCCGGTCCTCGACCGTTCTTCGTGCTGGTCGATGAGGTGCACGAGCTTCCCGACCGGCGAATCATCGAAATGCTGGAGCGCGGCTTCAAGTTCCGCCGCGAGCCGCTGCTCTTCATGATCACAAACTCCGGCAGCGACCGGACCTCGGTGTGTTGGGAGGAGCACGAGCATGCCGTCAAGGTCGCCGCCGGCCATACCGAGGCGGTGAACGATCCGACCTTCGTCGGCGGCGTTATCGATGACCGCACCTTCAGCTACGTGTGCAGCCTGGACGACGGCGACGACCCGCTTGAGGACCCCAGCTGCTGGGCAAAGGCCAATCCCCTGCTGGGGGTAACTATCACCGAGCAGTACCTGGCGGACGTGGTGGCGCAAGCCAAAGCGATCCCCGGGTCACTGAACGGCATTCTTCGTCTGCACTTCTGCGTGTGGACCGATGCGGAGACCGCCTGGATGACGCGCCCAACGCTGGAACCGGCGCTGGCCGACTTCGACCCGCGCATGCATGAGGGGCGCAAGGTCTACCTGGGCCTCGACCTGTCGCAGGTTCGCGATATCACCGCGATGGCTGCGGTCGTGGAAACCGGCACTGTACCGGTGGAGGTGGAGGTCGAGGGCGAGAAGCTGATCATCGAGAAGCCGACGTTCGACGCCTGGATCGAGGCTTGGACGCCCGGCGACACGTTGGATCAACGGCAACTGCAGGACAAGCTGCCCTATCGCACGTGGGTCAACGGTGGACACCTGCACGCGCCACAAGGGCAGGCCATCAACTTCCGGCACGTGGCCCAGGTTATGGCCGAGTACGACAGCCGCTATGACGTGCAGCTGGTCGCGTACGACCGCTACGCGTTCCGCCGCTTCGAAGAGGAGGTCAACGACATTGGCCTATCTGTGACCTTCGCGGAGCACCCGCAGGGCGGTTGCAAAAAGGGCAAGCCACTGGAAGCGGCGGTGGAAGCCGCCGAGCAGTCGGGGCAGCCCGTACCTGAAGGCATGTGGATGCCCGGATCGCTGCGCCTGCTGGAAGAGGCGCTGCTGGAGGGTCGCCTGCGCCTGCGCCGCAACCCCGTTCTGGTGTCCGCAATCATGTCCGCCGTCATCGAATCGGACCGCTGGGGCAACAGCTGGCTGTCGAAGGCCAGGTCGGCAAACAAGATCGACGCGGCGGTGGCCCTTTGCATGGCCATCGGCGCGGCACACGCCATGCCACCGGATGCCGGCGGCATAGACGACTACCTGGAAAACGGCTTCTTTGGACTGATCGGATGACTACCTTTCGCTGGTACAACCCGCTGAGCTGGCGGTTCTTCGGATACGACGACCCTGCCACCGGCAACTACGTGGAGGTCGACCTGTCCACCGGTGGCCGAGGCACCAAGGCGGGCGTCCGGGTGACGCCCAAGAAGGCGCTGACGGTCAGCATCGTCTGGTCGTGCGTGAAGGTGCTGTCCGAGTCCGCCGCGGGGCTGCCTTGGAAGCTGTATGAGGACGCGGGCGGCCTCCGCCAGCTGGTCAGGGGGAGCAGCCCGCAGAGGCGCCGTCTGCTTCGCCTGCTGAGCAAGCCGAATCCGTTCATCAAGTGGCTGGACCTGATCAAGGCGGTCGTGGTGAACATGGCGCTGCGCGGCAATGCCTTCGCCATCATCCAACGTGACGACGACGGTGGATGGATCGGCCTGATTCCCGTGCCGGTGGATAGCGTCCGCATCGACACCGACGACGGCCTGATCTACTGGGCGACGATCAACGGCAGCGAAACGCCGGTCTCGCCGCAGAACATGCTGCACTTCAAGCTGTTCAGCCCAGATGGCATCACTGGCCTGTCGCCAGTCGAGTATCAAGCCGAAACCATCGGCCTCGCGCGCGCTGCGCAGGACTGGTCCGCCCGGTTCATGCGCAAGGGTGGCTTCACCGGTGGATACATCATTTATCCCGGCTTCCTGACCAAGGAGCAGCAGGCGCAAATCAAGGCGAAGCTGCCGGATATCCGCCAGGGCGATGTGGACGACCTCGGCAAGATGGCAATCCTGCAGGGCGGGCCGACGATCACGCCGGCGGGCCTAACCCAGAAAGACAGCCAATTCATCGAATCGCAGCAGTTTCAGGAGGAGGCGCTCGCCGGCATCTGGGGCGTTCCGCTGTACCTGACCAACCGCGCTCGCTCCACGTCCGTACTGGGCTCCAATTTGGAGCAGCAAACCAGCGGCTTCGTCACCTTTGGCCTGAAGCCTTACCTCGACGCGATCGAGAGCGAGATCAACGACAAGCTGTTCGCTGATGGCGACATGTTTGTGGAGGCTGTCGTGGAGGGCCTCCTGCGGGCCGACAGCGGCGCCCGTTCTACCTACTACAAGACGGCCCTAGGCGGCTCCGGCGGCTCTGGCTGGATGACGATCAACGAGGTTCGGGTGAAGGAGAACCTGCCTGTGCTGGAAGGCGAGCAATACAACCAGGTCACACGGTGGACCAGCAACAAGCCCGATTCCAGTAACGACGACCCAACGGGAGATCCCGCCAATGCTTAGCAAGTATTCCTGCCCGTTCGAGGTAAAGGCGGCAGACGATGCCGGCAACTTCGAGGGCTATGCCTCGGTGTTCAACAACGTGGATCTCGGCGAGGACCTGATCCTCCCGGGTGCCTTCGTCAAGGTGAAGACGACTCGGACTGGCCGACTGCGCCTGGCGCTGTACCACAACCTGACCCGGCTGATCGGCGATGCCGAGTTCAAACAGGACGGCAACGGCCTGCACTTGAAGGGCAAGGTCAACCTCAACGTCAGCTACGCCAAGGACGCCTACGAGCTGATGAAGGCCGGCACCCTGGACGAAATGTCAGTCGGCTTCAACACGTTGGAGGACGCGATCGAGAACCGCGAGGGGCGGCGGGTGCGCGTCATCAAGAAGGCCGAACTGTGGGAGGCATCGGTCGTTCCATTTGGCATGAACCCGGAAGCACAGGTGATGAGCGTCAAGTCCGACGTTCGCGCTTTCGAATCGGCCCTGCGCGAACGCATGGGGCTGTCCCAGAAAGAGGCGGCGGCCGTCGCCTCGCTCGGCTTTCCCGCGATCCACCGTGACGGTGGCATTGGGGACACGGAGACCGTGAAGCAGCTGAAGCAACTCGGCACATCCATCGAATCCATTTTCAAAGGTATGAACCAATGAGCGAGAACATCAGTGATATCCGCGAGGGCCTAGAAAAGCAGCTGAAGGACGGCTTCGCCGGCCTGCAGAAGAAGTACGACAGCGCCTCGGCCGAGATCGAAAAGGGCAACCAGGTCACCACTGACCTGAAGAAGCAGATCCAGTCCGCCACCGACGAGATCCAGAAGGTCGTCGACAAGGTCCTGAAGCTGGAAGAAAAGGGCATCGGCCTGGGCAACCAGCCCGGCACGAAGAAAGGCTTCATCGACTTCATCAAGGGCAACGACGAATACAAGGCGTTGCAGGGCCGTGAGAAGTCGGCCGCCGAGATCGAGGTCAAGAAGGACGATCTGGCGTCCATGCAGGAGACCAAGGCGGTCACCAGCGCAGGCATCGTCGTGCCGAACTTCGATCCGACGATCCAGCCGGGCATCCGCCAGGAACTGCGCATTCGCGACCTGATCCCGTCGATCTCCGTCACCGGCCAGAGCTACACCTACTTCCGCGAGAAGCTGCACACCCGCGGCGCCGGCCCGGTCGGCGAAGGCGGGGCCAAGCCGCAGAGCAACGTTACCTTCGAGCAGAAGACCGACCTGGTGAAGAAGCTGGCGGTCTGGATCCCGGTCACCGACGAAACGCTGGACGACGTGCCGCAGATGTACGGCTACCTGCAGCAGCTGCTGCGCTACGACCTGAAGCTGGAAGAAGAAGTCCAGATCCTGAAGGGCGACGGTCTGGGCAACAACCTGCCCGGCCTGATGACTGACGCCACGCTGTTCGATGACGCCCTTTCGAAGGCGAGCGACACCTCGATCGACACTGTCCGCCGCGCCATCTACCAGGTGCGCAAGCAGTCGAAGCTGTCGGCCGACGCCACGGTGATGACCGAGCTGGACTGGATGAACATCGAGCTGGAGAAGGACAGCCAGAACCGCTACCTGTTCGCCAACCTGCAGGGCTTCGTTACCCCGATCCTGTGGGGCCGGCCGGTGGTCGCGTCGGACAGCATGGACGAAGGCGACGGCACCACCACCGGTGGCGAGTTCCTGGTCGCCAACTTCCAGCGCGGCGCCACCATCTACGACCGCATGAGCTTCCTGTTCAAGGTCGGCCTGATCAACGACGACTTCGTGAAGAACCAGCGCGTGTTGCTGGTGGAAGAGCGCCTGGGTCTGGCTAAGCGCCGCGTCGAGGCATTCGTGAAGGGCCGCTTCAAGCCGCAGGCGTGATAGCGAGCTGATCCCGAACGAGGCCGGCGGCGCGCCGGCCTCTCTCTTCTATACGGAGCAGGAACATGAAGATCAAAGCCGAATGGGGCTTCCGCGGCGACGCCCCGAAGCTCAACGCCGAGACCGCCGATGTGAAGGCTGGCGACGTGTTCGACGGCGTGGATCCGGAATACGGACACGCGCTGGTCGGCAAGGGCCTGGTGGTACAGGTCCACGAAGGTGCCGCACCCCAGGAGACGAAGCCGGCCAAGCCCAGCGAACTGAAGGCGGGCGAGGGCGACGGTGTGGACGGAACTACCAGCACCGACGCAGTCCCAAGCACAGCCGCACCGGTGGTCGATGGTGCTGCGTCCGGTGAAGCTGTCACGGCCGGCGCTGTTGCCGACGCCGCCGCAGGGAGCCCGGCAACCGATCAGGTCGGCGCTGATGAAAGGGCGCTCCTGATCCAGCAGCTGGAGGCCGCTGGCGTCGAGTTCGATCGCCGCTGGGGCGCTGCTCGTCTGGCGGCGGTGTTGGCCGAAGCCCAGAACAAGGATCCCGAGTAATGGCAATCACCCTCGACCTCGCGCTTGTGCGCGAGCAGTGCCGCGTTGTCGATGAGATCAGCGATGCGCTCCTGCAGACGTACGTCGACGCGGCCCTCGTGCACGTGGAGATGCACTGCGATCGCCGCCTGGTTGAGGGTGAGCCGTCCGGCGAAGAAGAGATGGTGCTCACGGCGGATGTGCACCAGGCGGTTCTGTTGATGGTCGGCAGCTGGGCGGAGAACCGGAGTGCCCTGGGTGAGCTGACCTCGGAGATTGCCCTCGGGGTGTCACGACTTCTTTGGTACAGGAAGCGCTTCTGATGGCTACTTCAGCAGGCCAGCGCCGGCACCTGATCCGCTTCGAGCGCGCAGTCGACGTCCGCGATCCGCTTGGTGGGCCGCCCAAGAAGGAATGGCAGCTCGTCGCCGCGGCGTGGGCAAAGAAGACGAACCAACTTAGCGCGACGGCCGAGGCGGTCGCCGCAGGGGCGGAGCGATACCGCGAGCAGGTCCGGTGGGACATGCTCCCGCGACATGTCGAGCCCACTTGGCGCATTGTCGAGCGGGGCAAGCCTTATGCGATCAAGAGCATTGCACCGAGCAACGACGGTAGTGAGATGGCGATCATCGCCGTAGCGGGGTTGGGCAATGGCTGAGCAAGTGTCAATTCAAGGGCTGGATGGCCTGTTGCGCTCGCTGCGGGAGGCTCCCAAGGCCATCCAGGGCAGGGCAGTCCAGGCCGGCATGCGCAAGGGCGGCAATGTCATCCGGGACGACGCCAGACGCCGGGCGCCGAAAGCAACGGGCTTCATGGCGTCTCAGATCGTCACCCGCCGGGCCAACTCCAAGAGCAGACAGCGCGCAGGTGTAGGCCGAAGCGGCGAGTACTTCACTGTAGGCGTTAAGACGGGGCGCCGCCGCAAGTACGCCAACACCAAGCGCAATCAACGGCGTGGGCGGACCGGTAGAACCTATGTCGATAGAGGCTGGGCCTACTACTGGCGGTTCGTCGAGTTCGGCACCAAGAACATGCGGGCGTCCCCGTTCCTCACGCCAGCAGGCGAGGCCAAGGGACCGGAAGCGGCCCAAGTGGTCATCGATGAGACCTGGGCGGCGCTCGACAAGCAGCTGAAAAAGGATGGCTGGCGATGATGGTTCCTTTGATCCAATCCCTTCTCGAAAGCGATGCGGTCGTTCGGCAAGTGCTCGGCGACCCTGTCCGACTGTTCCTGGGTAGCGCGCCTCAGAACACGCCGCTCCCCTACGCGACTTGGGAGGTGGTCAACGGCTCGCCAACCGCGATGCTGTCCGAACCGTCGCCGGCTGACGGCTGGCGGGTCCGAATGACCGTATGGGGCGAGGTCCTCAGCCAAGCCAACGCCGTTGGCGTTGCTATCCGCGACGTGGTGGAGCGCGTGGGCGGCATCGAGTCGTACAACCCTAGCCCCGACAGCGACGGCACGGATTCGGTGGGCATTTCATTCGACGTGCGGCTCCTGCAGCTGCGCTGATCTACACAACGGCAACCCGCTGGCCCCGCAAGGGGCCTTTTTCATGCCCGGCGACGGGCGCAATACAAGGAAATCCCTATGGGACAGGTAATCAAGTCGAAGCACTCCCAGCTGTTCGTCGCCACCGGCGCGGCCGAGGTCATCAAGGTGACCCGCCTGCGTTCGGTCGGCTTCCCCGATGGCCAGGCATCGGAGATCGATATCTCCGACTACGACGACGACTGGGACCAGTTCGTCGCCGGCCGCAAGCAGACCGGCAGCACCAGCATCGAGATCATCTACGACAGCGTCGACCACGAGAAGCTGGAAGAGCTGCATGAGACCGGTGCCGTCGTGAACTGGCTGGTGACCGCGCCGCTGTCGGAAACCGAAGGCGTGGCCAAGCCGACGGCCGTTGCCGGCAAGATCACCCCGCCGGACACCGTGCTGTCCAAGCAGTTCGACGGCTTCGTGCAGAACTTCGCAGTGACCAGCCAGGACAACGACGTCTGGAAGGCGACCATCACCATCCGCGGCTCCGGCGCCGTCACCACGCACCGCCCGACGCCGTAAGGCTGCGGGAACGGCGCACACCCAGGCCCGCTCCGGCGGGCCATCTCTCTGACAGGGCGCGCGGATCCTCCGCGTGTTAGCCGTGCGGGGCCCGCGCGCCCTGTCGCCATTCAAGGAAACGGCCAATGAGCAAGACCAGCGAAACCACCCAAACCCAGCCGCAGCAGCCCGTGAGCATCCTGCAGTCGTTCACCAACCTGGGCATGTTCGCCTCCAAGGACGTTCGCGCCGACACGATCACCTTGCCCAACGGTGCCAAGGCACAGTTCCATGTGCGCGAGCTGCCGGACGCGGAGTTCCGCAAGCTGTGGGGCGAAGGCGATCGCGCCAAGCTGATCGCAGCGACCATCTGCGACGAGGACGGTAAGCCCGTCATGAACGTGGAGCAGGCCGCCCAGCTCAAGCCCTTGGTGGCCGCTGAGCTGCAGCGCGTGGCCATGAAGCATTCCGGCTTCGGCGAGGATGCTGCCCAAGCCCAGGCTGACGCGGGAAACGGCTAAGGCAGCGCGGCGAGGACTGGTTCTGGAAGGTCCTCGCCGGCCACCTGCATCGCACGGTGCCGGAGCTGCAGGCGAGCATGTCGCGTCGGGAGTTCCTGGAATGGTGGGAGTTCCACAAGCGGAACCCCATCGACCCTGTGAGCCTGTACATCAAGCCCGCTGCCTTCGCCGCGTATATAACCGCCTCGCACAGCCAGGGCGGGACAAAGCGCTCCTTTCAGCACTACCTCGACGCTCTCGTGCCACGGTCCGATGAGGACGAGGCGCAGGATTGGTTCGATGGACTGGGATGACCATGACCGACACTTTCGGGCGGTTCGCCGCCACGCCCATTGGTCCGTTGCTCGCTGCGCGAGATGGCGGGCTTACCCTGGCCACCACCGGCGCCACCACGTTGGCGAGCCACGCGCGCTCCGACTTCGGCCTTGATGCCGGGACGGTGGGCGTGGAGTTTGCGGTGTGGGGCGATGACGCCCTTGCAGCCCTCGTAGGCTTCGCCACGGGCCCGACAGCGCTGAACAAGGCGCTGGGTGCGGATCTCGCCAGCATCGGCTGGGACCTCGCCGCCGGGCGCCTGCTGCAGGCTGGAGGAGCGATCGGCACTGGCCTGCCGGCGGTGACCCACGGCGATATTGTCGGGCTGCAGGTCGTGTTCTCGACCCCTCGCCAGCTGCGGCTCTACCTCAACGGCGCGCAGATCCTGGTGCGCGAGCTGCAGCTGTCTGGGCCGCTGTTCTTCGCCGCGTCACTGGCCGCAACCAAGGCGGGCGGGCTGTGCCTCGCGGTCAACGCAGGGCAGTGGGGGCCGCGAAGCGAGGCGGCGGCGGCTGGCTGGCGGTTGCCCGCTGCATCCGTCAGCCCGACCCGGCTGGCCGACGTGGACTGGCTGTCTGCGCCCGGCGATAGCCCGGCGAACGTTCGCTATGAGGGGTTGGTGGCCGAGGGCGTCAACCTGATCCAGGAGCTGGCGTTCTGGCCGTGGGGCGGTGACCCGGTGTCCCAGGCCGCGGCCGCCGAGTGCGTCGTGGTCGATGCGGAAGGTTTGCTGGACGGGATGGCGGGCACTGGTGCCTCTGGCAGCTCGGTGCAGGTCCTGCTGGCGCCCAAAAACGGGATGCGGGCCGACGCGGTCCCGGCCTTCCGTTGCGCGATCGAGCAGATCGAGATCAACGACGACGGCACCAAGACGCTGCACCTGCGTGATGCGCACGACTATCTGGATGAAACCATCAACCAGGGTGTGTTCCTGCCAAATGTGGCGTCACTGGCATGGAAGCCGCAGCCGGTAGTGATTGGGGCAGTGGCCAGCGTCCCGGCAATGGGCGCCAACTCGGATGCGACTTCAATGTTCGTGGCCGACAGCCGGGTCTACATCGATGCGGTGATGGATCGCGGTGACCTGATGGAGGACGGCACCTACAGCGAGGCTCCGGACGGGCAGCAGCTGCTGTTGAAGTCCCCCCCCGTGACGCCGGTTGTCGTGGACGCATCGAGCATCGGACCGAGCATGATGCCGGCGCGGTTGGAACAGGCGGTGGGTGATGTGATGGCCCGGTTGGGCCGAGCGGCGTGGTCGGCCAGCGACTGTGCGGATATCGACCACGCCACGGGGTATATGGGCATCGGCTACTACGCAGGAACAGCCATGACCGGTCGCGCTGCGCTGAATGCGCTACTACCCAGCTACGGCGCCGGCTGCTATCAGGATCCATCTGGGGTGCTGCGCTTCGTCCGCGTGACCGCGCCCGAGGATCATGCCGGCGCGGTCGCCTTCGATCTGTCGGAGGATGATCTGGCCGCTGACCTGGTCATGGTGCCCGATGATGCTCCGAACCTGACTCGACGCATGGCCTACCGACCCAACGGCCAAGCGCTGGGCGCGTCAGACCTGGTCACCGACGTTGTCGATGTGCCGCAGTCCAGGCGCGACGAACTGACCGGCCTTTACCGGGGGCAGGTGTATGGCGCTGGTCCGCTGCACGCCCACTACCAGCGGGCAGAGGCTGCTGACCCGGTCATCTCAGTGTTCTGGCATGCGGCCGACGCGCAGCAGGAGATTGATCGCGTCCTCGGCCTGTACCGGGTGCAGCGCCACTTCTACCAGCTGGCGGTGCGTGGTGATCAGGACCTGGCGCCACTGCCGGGACAGATTGGCCGGCTCACCTACGGACGATATGGCCTTGAAGACGGCAAGCCGGTGCTGGTGCGCCGTGTTGAGCGCAACCCTGCCACGGGGGACGTGGTACTGACGGTGTGGGGATGATGACGTGTTGATTGGATATGGCATGCCGGCAGTCGCGACGGTGACCCTCACCGGTGGCACGTGGCTCAGTGCGGACCAGGGCTCGGCGCTCTTCGACGGGAAGCCGGGCCGCGCGTCGCGGATCCGGCGAACTGGCTCGCTGGCGATCACGATCACCCTGGCCGACGCTGTGTTCCCGGGGATCATTGCGATTCTCGGCCTCAACATTCCGCCCGGTGTGCAGGTCAGCGCCGCCGGCGCGACCGGGACCACCGTGCGCCTGCCAGACGGCAGTGTCTGCGCCTGGCTGTTCCCGCAGGCCAGCGCCTTGGTATCGACGGTGTCCGTCGAGATCGACACAACTGCCACGAACGTCGACGTGGGCGAGATCGCGATCTTTCGGGCAGTCGAGGTGGGTATCAGCGACGGTTGGGCGGTGGCCACAACCGACACCAGCGTGCACACCCGCACCAAGGGCGGCCAGGTCAACACGGTTCCCGGGCCTCTGTACCGCCGGCTCACCTGCACCTTGTCCGGCCGGGCGACAGCTGCCGTGCGCGGCGGTGGGCTGGGCGGGACCGATTGGGAGACGGTGGCGGCTGCGATCGCGGGACGCCGGCGCTCTTGCGTTGTGCCGCAGTACCGGGACATGGTCAGCAAGGCGTTCGACCCGTTACTGGCGGCGCGGTCGGCGCTCTACGGCTACCCGACACAGCTGCCATCGGCGGAGAACATCAGCCGGCAGTACTTCAAGGGGTACATGGAATTTGAGGAAATCCCGACGTAGCTGGCATGATCCCCGCAGATATCGGGAGGTTCTATGAAGCATCTAATCAGGTTGGCGCCGGTGCTGCTGCTCTCGCTTGCAGCTGGCTGTTCGACGGCACAGGACGATGGAGCCAAGCGCGGGTTGCTGAACTGCATGAGCGCGATTCAAGCGGCGTCAGCGGACCCCAGCCGCACCAAGGTGCCGTACGTAAAGGACATGGGATCCGCCAACGAACACTATTTCGCCTGGCCCGCCGGGGCCGGGCTGGTCCTTTCCGAAACAGGCGGTTCCACGAAGCCTGCATCCGCGTCGTGTGTCACGAACGCTGAGGGAACCGTGACACATATGACCATCAACGGGTCGGAAATCCCGATTCCGTAGAACATCTTTCCATCAGCCCCAAGCCCGCCATGTGCGGGCTTTTTTTTTGGAAGCGCGATGAGCCTCTACACCCTTACCGTCGACCTGCTGCTGAAGTCGGGATCGTTCGAGCGCGACAGCGGGAAGGCCGCGCGCGTCGTGCAGCGCGACATGGCTACGATCCAATCGTCTATGTCAGACGCCGCACGCCGCGGCGCCGATGAGGTCGCGGCCGGATTTCGTCGGGTAGCGACTGAGGCGGTGGGTCTTACATCAGCCTTGGTGGCCGTAAAAGCCGCAATTGGCAAGGCCGACGAATGGACGAACCTCAACAACAGGCTGCGACTGGTCACGCAGGGCCAGGCGCAGTTCGCTGCCGCGCAGGCTGACGTGATCCGGATTGCCGGCGCAGCGCGACAGCCTCTGGGTGCGACTGCGGAGCTGTACCAGCGAATCGCGATGAACCAGGAGGCCCTCGGTCTGTCTGGGAGAGACTTGGCACGCGTTGTCGAGACCATCAGCAAAACGATGGTGATCAGCGGCACGTCCGCGGCGGGTGCCGATGCCGCCCTCGTGCAGTTGGGTCAGGCGTTTGCCTCTGGCACCCTTCGAGGTGAAGAGCTGAACTCGGTACTCGAGCAGGCGCCAGCCCTGGCACAGGCCATCGCCAAGGGCCTGAACGTACCGATCGGGAAACTGCGTGAACTGGGCGCCGCGGGCAAGTTGTCGTCACAGCAGGTGATCAACGCGTTGCAGAGCCAGGCTGGCGCTGTGGACGAGGCGTTCGGCAAGATGGATTCCACCGTTGGGCAGGCAATGACGCTGTTCAACAACAACCTGCAGGTCATGATTGGCCGTGCCGACGAGGCTACCGGCGCATCCAAGGCGCTTGCAGCCGGCATCGGTGCCCTCGGCAGCAATCTGGAGATGGTAGCTGTCGCCGGAGCCGCAGTCGCATCTGGACCGCTGCTGAAAGCCCTACTGGCGCGGGTCGCTGCGGCCAACGCTGGTATGGCGGCAGATCGGGCCGCAGCGGCTCAGAACTTGGCCGCTGCGCAGCAGCTCGAGCTGCGGACCCGTGCCGCAATGCTCGATGCGGAGGCGGAGGTGCGCCGCACGGCTGCGATCGGCGGTAGCGTGTCCGTGAGCAGCAAAGCCGCTGCAGCGACCCTTGAGCATCGACAGGCCACGCTGCTGCTGGCTCAGGCGCAAACGCAGGCTGCAGCGGCCAACGCCGGCTGGCTTGCGCGTGCTGGATCAGCGACGCTTGCCATGCTGGGAGGCCCGGCGGGCATTGTGACCATGTTGGCCACTGCCGCCGCGGGCTGGTTGATCTTCCGCGACAACACGAAGATTGCGTCGGCTGCGCTGATCGATTTTGGTGGTGCGGCTGACACTGCCATCGAGAAGTTCAAGACCCTCAACGCCCAGATGCAGGCCGGCGAGATCCTTCGACTGCAGAAGGAGATCGACGAGAACTACCGGACCATCACCAGCTCGATTACGGAGATGGTCGCTGCGGCGACGAACTTTGCCACAGCGAGCCAGGCTTCAGAGTTCATCCAGGAGACGCAGCGGCTGGATGCCGCATTTAAGGCCGGCAAGATTGGCGCCGATGAGTTCTCCAATGGTCTGGAGGCGGCATGGCGAGCAATGATCGCTGGCTCGCCAGCTGCTGCCACCGTGGCCAAGAGCCTCACGGAAGAGACCGCTGCCGCGGCGACTGCTGGCAGGGAGGTCGATCGTAAGCGTGCGATCCTCGACGCCTTCACAGGCAGCAGTACTCAGGCGAAGAGCGCAACTGACGCCCTGTCGGGTTCGTTCAACGTTCTGGGAGACTCGGCAGGCGCGGCTGGCAAGCGCATCGCGTCGGCAATGCAGTCGCTGCCGGGCCAGCTCGCCCGCGTGGGCAAAAGTGCTGCCGAAATTGCAAAGCTGGACGTGAATGACTGGTTCAAGGAGGCCCAAGCCAGCGGCGTCGACTTCTCCAAGCGCGATGACCCCAAGGTCAAGCAGTACATCGAGCAGGGCGCACAGTACATCCGGCTCCAGACGGAGCTGGCCGCTGCGCAGAAGAACTTCACGGAGTCGCGCAAGGCGTCGGCAGCCGCTGAGCGCGCAGGCGCCAAGGATCGCAAGGCAGACGCGGAAGCGATCAAGCGCTACAACGAGCAGGCTGCAATGGCCGCGGCAACGATGGCCGGGTCACTGGCCGAGGCCACCGAGCGACAGAAGCAGCTCGAGGACAAGCTGAAGGAGGCGCTGAAGGAAGGGCGCATCGAGCGGGCCGCGTACAACACGCTGATCCTGGAGTCGCAGAAGGCGTTGGAGCAGTCCAGCGCGGAGATCAAGAAGGCCCTAGCCAGCCCCGAGGCGCTCCTTGCGACGATGGATGCCGAGGTCGCCATGCTGGGCAAGGTCGGCCGTGCGCGTGAGCTGTCGCGGCGCGAGATGATGAACGAGCGCGACATGCGGCAGGAGCTGCAAAAGGCGGTGGAGGCCGCTGGCGGCAAGGAGGCGCTGGCGCTGTCCAAGGGGGCGGCGAGCTACGAGCAGTACGAGCAGTCCATGCTTGGCGCCGCCCGGGCATCGGCCGATCTGTCGCTGCGTGCGGAGGAGGCTGCTGCCAACGTTGAGGCGTGGGCCGGCGTGGTTATCAACGGCGTGGGCGATGCCGCCGACGCCATGGCCGACTTCGTTGCCGGCGGCATGCGGGACTTCGACAACCTGTGGGACGACCTGAAGGATGCCGCCATGCGCGGGCTGCGTGACCTGGCGCGTGAGTTCCTGCAGCAGAAGATCGTGATCCCGATCCAGACGCAGATCCTCAACGGGATGAACGGGCAGGGCGGTGGCTTGAACCTGCAGAGTCTGATGGGGTTGTTCGGCGGCAATGGCTCTGCGGCCGGCGGCCAGAACGTGAGCACGGTGGCCGGGCTGCTTTCCAAGGGCCAGGGACTGTTCGGGTTCGGCCGTTCCGCCGGGGCCGCAGCCGGAACCCTGACAGGCTTCGGCGACGTGACCAGCATGGCCGGGATGACCGGTTCCAGCTTCTCCGGGTTGATCGGGGGTGGCAGTGCAGGAGCCGGCGCAGGTGCGGCGGGTGCAGGCGCTGCTGGCTCGGCAGCGGCGGCGGTCCCCATCATCGGCTGGATTGTCGCCGGCATGATGAAGAACGCCCAGTTGTTCGACCAGGGCTGGAACATCGCCAATGGTGAGAGCTGGGCCGGCAAAATCGCCACCGCCGGGGCTGTCGGCTTGGCCGACAAGGGATTCCGCGCCTTGGGCTTCAACGACAAAGTCGCGTCGATCCTGTCCGGCTCCAGCATCCACGCGAAGCTGTTCGGTCGGCAGGCTCCCAAGGTCACCGGGCAGGGCATCACGGGCAGCTATGGCTTCGGCGGATTCGATGGTCAGAGCTATGCCGATATCAAGGCCAAGGGCGGTCTGTTCCGCAGCGACAAGAAGTGGACGCAGTTCGGCGCGCTGGACCCCGGCATCGATCGCACGTTCGATATGGCCGCGCGCCAGGTCCGGGGTGCTGCAACCGATCTGGCCAAGCAGCTGGGTGTGGATCTGACCCAGAAGCTCGGCAGCGTGAAGGTGGACCTGGGGAAGCTCCAGTTGTCGGCCGACTCCACTGAGGCCAAGGCGCAGCTGGAGGCATACCTCAGCGACATGACCAATCGGTTGTACACCGAGGCGGTCAAGGCGGCAGGGTTCGGTGGCCAACTCGACGGCTACTTCGAATCGGCGGACGTCTTCACCGCGCTCAGTGCGTCGATCGCGCTGGCCGTTGGCAACGCCGATGAGTTGGGCCGGGCGCTCAATGGCCTGGAGGTCGACAAGGTCAACAAGGCGGTCGACTACTTCCAGGATCTAGCCGCCGTCGCCGGCACGGACCTGGCCACCCAGGTGCAGAAGGTGACCGGGCTGCTCGGGAACTACGCCAGCCTCATGGCCGACGTGAGCACTCAGCTGATGACGGCCAACCTGACGCAGTACCAGTCGCAGGCACTGTCGATCGAGCGCACGTATCGGCAGCAGGTGAAGTCGGCCAACGACTATGCCAAGGCGCTCGGCTTGTCTGGCGCTCGGGCGGAGGACCTGGCCAAGATCGAGGCGCTGCGTGCCACCAACATGGGCAAGCTGCAGGCGCAGATCGACAAGGACAAGAAGGCCATGCAGTACGGCCTGTCGATCAGTGACCTGTCGCCGCTGACGGACCAGGAGAAGCTGGGCGAAGCGATGAAGGAGCTGGAGCGGGCGGTGTCCGGTGGCGACACCAGCGCCGCGCAGGCGGCCGCTCAGGCCGCACTGGGCTTCGGACGGAACCTGTACGCCAGCGGGCAGGACTACAACAGCCTGTATGGCCGGGTCACCGGCCTCATCGATGGCATGAAGGTCGGAGATCTCAATCAGCCTGACGGAACCAGCATGGGTGCGCTGGCCGACGCCATCGAGGCGTTGCCGGACAACTTCAGCCGGGCCGTGTTCGACCTGGTCGTGAACAACGACGCTCAGACGCAAACCACCGCCGCCATACAGCAGAGCAACGCTCTGCTCGCCGAACAGAACCAGCTGCTCCGCCAGCTCGTGTCTACCACTACCCAGGGCGTACGCAACGCCAGCAGTTCAGCGCTGCGCGAAGCACTCAACGCGAGGTAATCAGCAATGCAAGCAAGGAAACTCACGCTGGTAGAAATCGGCGTGGGCGGGCTGCCGTCTGCGTCTCCGGTGGCGCCGCGCTTTTCCACGTGGTTCCCGGTGCCCTTCAAGGCGTCGGACGTGCCGCCGGCGAATGGGGTCAATCCTACGCCGGTGGCCGACGGCGTCGTGCTCGAATGGGACGCCGTCGATCTGGAGGGCGTGATCTACGTCATATCGCGCAGCGAGAGCCAAGACGGCCCTTGGACGGAGATCCACCGCACCACCGAGACGCGCTACGTCTATAGCGACGGCAGCGGCAAGACGTGGTGGTTCCAGATCACCCCGACCGTTCGCGGCAAGACAGGCACTGGAACCGTGGTGGGCGCTGTTCCGCCCACAACTTCGAAGGACCTGGCCGAACAGCAGGCCAAGCTGGCGGCGGAGATCAGTGCCCGCATCCAAGCGATCGCAGACGAGGCGGCTGCTCGCGCCGCCGGCTTGGCGCAGGCGGCACAGGACTTGGTCGCCGAGGCCCTGCTTCGGCAGCAGGGCGTGACCGAAGCCATGCAGGCGATCAGCGCCGAGACCCAGGCCCGGATCGATGCACTGCTGAACGAGAAGATGGCGCGCGAGGCGGCGATCAGCCGCGAGGAGCAGCTGCGGCAAAGCGCCGATGAATCGTTGGCGCGCGCGGTGTCGGAGGTCGCGGCCGGCAGCGGGACGCAATTCGACAGCATCAAGCTCTGGCCGTTCAATCAGACCATTGAAGGGTGGACGGGCAACGGTGCGCCCACCCTCGTGGATGGCTGGCTGCGGCCCGCCAACCATGCCACCGCGCCATGGGTGCAGTCGCCGGTGGCGCTGGCCGTGGACGGCAGCGCCTATCGCTTTGTGAAGCTGCGTCTAAAGCGCGTGGGCTCGCCGACATGGAAAGGCCTCCTGCAATGGATCACCACCGTTGATCAGGATTGGAACGCGGCGAAGAGCGCCAGTGCTCGAGAGCCTGTATGGGACGGTGATGGCGTGGCCACGATCGACGTGCAGGACGTTGCCTGGTGGCCGGCAACCATCGACGCAATCCGCCTTCAAGTCGGGGATGCTCAGGCCGTCGCGGACTACTACCTTATCGACTACGTTGCGGTGGGGCGTCCGCAACCCGGCGCGTCGGTCGCCCTGGTGCAGGAGGAGACCCTAGCTCGAATCGCCGCGGACTCAGCCGAGGCGCTCCAGCGATCATCGCTTGCCGTGCAAATGCGAGGTGATTACGAAGGAAGCGACGTGACGGGCGTGCGCTCGGGCCTGGTGGCCAGTGAGCGTGATGCACGTATCAACGGCGACGGGGTCAATGCCCAGGCAATTCAGCTGATCAACGCTCGTATGCCGGATGGAAATGGCAAGACAGCAAGTGAGGCGAGCGTCCAGCAGCTGGCACAAGCGAATGCGGCCGAGCACGCCGCGATGGGACAACAGATCGATCAGATCGGTGTGAGCCTTGGTGAAAAGGCTGATAGTGCGGTTGTGGCTCTGCTTCGGTCAGAGGTGAATACGATCGACGGGCAGGTACGGGCAAATTCGCAGAGCCTCACCAGCCTTACCGATCGAGTAGCCCTCACGGAGGGCGGCGTCGCCGCCAATTCGTCGGCTATCAGCGGGCTTGCGTCTACGGTAAGCCAGCACGGCGATACGATCTCCGCCCACACACAGCAACTCACTCAGATAGGCGGGAAGGTCACGGATCTGGAAGGCAAGGAACTTGCCAATTCCTCGGCTATCCGTGGGCTCACCACCCAGGTGACACAGCAAGGTGGGCGACTTGACAGTCAGGCTGAGCAGCTCATGCAGTTGTCGTCGCGTGTTGGCGATGTGGATGGCAAGACCAACGCCAACGCATCGGCGATTGGCGGGTTGACCACGCGCGTCACACAGACTGAACAGGGCCTCGCCGCGCAGGCGACGCATACAGGCCGGCTTGAGGCAAGGTTGGACTCGTCCAGCCCGAACCTGCTCCAGAACCCGAAGTGGTCGGACGGTCTGACGAATTGGGCAGGTACTGATGGGATTATTGTTAGCTACACCGATTGGAGCGGTACATTTCTGCAACTCCTCGCTCGCCCTGGTGACTACCGCTACCTGTTCCAAGCAGTCCCCTTCGATGGAGCTTCCTACACTCCGTTCACCGGAAGCGTAGACATGTACCGCAACAACGTTCGCGGTGCAGTGTTTGCGCAGATGGAGTTCTTCGACTCTGCCAATAACCGCATCGGAACGACTCCCCGTGCAGACGCAACCCATACTCTGGGCACCTGGAAGCGCTACGAGTTCACTGGCGAAACTCCCCCGGGTTGCGCCAAGGTGCAGATCGCAGTCTATAGCTACGACACCGACTCCAACGCGTCATTCCGTCGTGCCAAGTTGGAGACGGGTCGATACGCTACTACCTTCGACGAAGGCCGTAACGTAGATGCACTTGCTAGCGGCTTTAGTACCCTAAACGCGACCGCTACGCGCCATGATGGTCAGATCACGGCCAACGCCATCGCGGTGCAGGGTGTGCAGGCACAGCTTGGTGGCAAAGCCGATTCGGCGGTTGTAGTGACGATGGACGCCACTATGAAATCGCTGGGTGCGTCTGGCAACCTACTGCCTAATTCCACCTTCCCAATGTGGAATCGCAACGGTTGGAGCTGGTGGGGCAACGCGGGTGACTGGTTCAACGAGCTTGGGAATCCGACCGGCGGCAACGCCTGGAACCAGCCGGGTGTCACTGGTTTGGGTTCGGTAGCCAAGGGCGGCACGGCAGTTGGTGAAATTCGAGTGTTCGGTATGGATACCGACGTTGCAATCGAGCCCGGCAGAACCTACACCGTTTCGGCATACATGCAGCTTCACCGCTGCGACTCGCAGCTGGCGTTGTTCTTCTATGATTCTGCGGGCAACCAGTTGGCATCGCCGTCCAGCACCTGGGTGCCGTCGAATTTGGGCAACTCCGCCACCAGTGGCCTTACTAGCCTCCCGCGCCCCTTCGTGATCTCCAAGGCTCCGCCGGGCGCCCGTCGTGCGCGCATGGCGGTCTACATCCGCGCAGCGGCAGGTGCAGATACGTCTGCTCCCTACTTCTGGATGTTCCGTCCGATGTTCAGTCAGGTCCTTGACGGAGCATCCACCGCGCCAGCGTGGACAGCAGGCGGCCAGGAGGCATCCGCACAGTGGGGAGTGAACGTGCGTGCTGACAAGAAGATCGGTGGCGTGCAGCTATCCGCTACGGGTGAGATATCTGCCTTCGACGTGCTGGCTGACATGTTCCGTGTGTCATCTCCAAGCGCCGGTATGCGCACTGAGTTCAGCGACGGAAACTGGCGTGTTTACGACCAGAACGGGCGTCTGCGTATGCGATGGGGGGTTGTGCCGTGATCAACCAAGAAGGGCTGGGAACCCGGCTCTCTGCAACCGACAGGAGGCGGCATGCAGATTGTGATGGAAGTGAACGATGAGAACGGCAATCGGCTATGGGACCTCGCCAGCCGGTTGGGCCTGCTGTGCGGTGTGGCGTGGTCGGATACAACGCCTGGCAATGGCTTTGCTGCCAATCTGCCGCCTGGGGAGTTCTTCTATATCCCCATCATTCCCTCCGACTCGCTTGGCTACGTTCCCGTGGTTGGTTACGCGAATGGCCGTGTGTACTGGGCACTGAACAAGAATGGCAGCGGTCAGTTCGTCGGGACAATCAAGCCGGTGAAGTTCTACTACGGGATACGATGATGGCAAAGGCAGCAGTAGAGATTCTGAGCGATGCCGGGACTACGCTGATCAGCGAGGACACCCCATCGCTGGTGCTGAAACAAAAAATACGCATCGATGTTTCGCCGGTGACCTACCCAGGAAACAACCCGGGGGGCAACTGGAAGTATGCGGAGATGATAATCAATGCCGAGGCCCCGATGGTGGCATTCATCGGTGACCCGTATCCGTTCTTCCCACAGCTTCAGGAGATCGGTCCGAATCAGTTCCGGCTGACGCTGTGGACGAATACGCCCGCGCGCCTGCAAGGTTGGGCGTACGTGTTCGATCGCCCCGCCAACGAAGATGCGCAGTACCTCGCGTTGTGGGATGCGAACGGGCGGCTGACGTACGCGCTGGGTGCAAAGCCCATGCGGATCATCGGTGTAGGCGGCGTCTTTCCCAATGGCGGTATGGAAGAGGACAGGTTCCCTGACTTCACCGGCAAGACGGTCGCCGGGGTGATCTGCGCCCCGGCCACCAGTACGTTCCAGAACAGCTTCACTGTGATGGGGATCGGCAACGGGCAGGGCGTTAGCGGGAAGCACGGCCTGTTCGGTAACGCCATCACCATTCCGAAGATCGGGACAGGTGGCTCGCCAAACCAGGCCGTGGTCGGGATCGTGATGGCGGTGGACGTGACGAACTACTGACCGGTTGCACCGGACCGAGATGCCGCGGGGGGGTCGGTTGAAGCGCGCCTATGCGACCTGCTGCAGCAGGTCTTCGACGTTGTTCCGCGGCGTGTTCACCGCGCGGCTGACGCGGTAGGCCTCCATCGCCGGCGGCTCGCTGGCCAGCAGCATGGCCATGGCGTCGTCGGTGCTGGCGGCCATCCACTCATCGATCTGTCCGGCCTGCAGCCACACCGGCATGCGGTCGTGAATGTCGGCCGAGACGCCGCTGCTATCACCGGTGATGATTGTGAAGGTGCCCAGGTTTCCGTCGGGCAGCAGCGGGCTGGTGTCCTCCCACAGGCCAGCGGCCAGCAGTGGCCCGGTGGCGTGGATGAACCATGGATCCTTCTTGCCGTCCTCGGGGTTCACCGACCACTCGTAGTAGCCGGCCATGGGGATCACGCAGCGGCGCTTTTTGAACGCTGACCGGAAGGCAGGTTTGGTGGCCACGGTCTCGATGCGCGCATTGATGGTCGAGCCCTGCAGGCCCTTGGCCTTGGCCCAGAAGGGCAGCAGGCCCCACGCCAGCCGGGTCACCTGCCGGCCTTCGCCGCGGTCCAGGATCACCGATGCACGCTGCGTCGGTGCCAGGTTGTAGCTGGGCTGGATCTCGGCCAGGCCGGGGGCAAGGTCAGCCAGCCCCGGCTGGCCGAAGTCGATCACGGGGAGCTGGACGAATCGGCCGCACATGGCCGGGTCAGGCCGGCATTGCTCGGGGTAGCGTGTGCCCCAGCACGTGGTCACATTCGACCAGCCGGGCGTTGCTGACGGCCTGGCGCTCGCCGCATCCCGCGCATGCGAGTAGGGCGCCGCCTGGCATGGTCTCCAGTTCAGGCGCCTTGGCATGGGTGATGTGCTTGCAGTGGTTGCAGCGGACGCTGATCGCGGTCACGCGTTCGAGGTTGCCAGCGCGGTCACGTACTGCATCAAGATCTAGAACGTAGAAAAGGCCTGTATCGGGCATTGCGGAGTACCGAGAATTTTCGGGCATGCTGCCTTGGTCGCTGCCTCCATCTTGTGACGATCGTCCGCATTCAGCATCACGGTTTCCTGAATCGTTGTGCAAGCTGCCGCTACCTCACGTAAACGTTCTCATACCTCTGCTAGGGTCGTGCCTCATCAAGGAGGTGCGCCATGCCCATCAGGGCGGTTGTATACGTGAGCAGCGCCGGCGAGGAAATTGCTGGCGACAAGCTGGGCCTGTCCAACGGAAAGCTGGATCAGATTGTGGACGACGCGGCCCGGTTCAACCGTAATGCTGGAGTTACGGGGGTGCTCCTCTTCGATGGCGAACGCTTCCTCCAATACCTGGAGGGGCCGGAAGACGGATTGTCGGTGGCGTACTCCCGCGTGCTGGGCGCGAGCAGCCACAACGGAATCGTGGAACTGCAGCGGGGCCGGGTGGGGCAACGCCGCCTCCCGTTCTGGCCGATGAAATGGCTTCCGGTAGAACCGGTAGAGCTGAAGCGGTTGGCACATGCCGACTGGACCCGGTTCAATCAGCGTGGCGACGCAGACGATGCCAACGCAACGGCCATGGACCTACTGACTTCGCTGGTCGAACCATACGCCATCGCCGCATAGCGAACGGCGGTAGACCGAACTATTCAGGCGGTGGGCCGGCGTGTTCGCAGGATCTGCGACCGCCGGTCGTATCCTCCCGGCCATGCCGCTCCCCGCCGACTTCAACTGGACGACTAGGTCCGCCAGCCGCCCGGATGAACCCCTGACCGTGATCGCCTGCCACGGGGTGTGGGTGGTGGCTATGGCCCAACGGGTGAACGACGGCATCTGGATTGCCTCGCTTGATCGGCACCGGCATGGCCCTGGCGGCCCGTTCCGCTGGTGCAGCAGCTACGAGCAGGGCCAGGCGGGAGCCGAGCTGTGGGTGGCCAGGCACGAGGTCCGGCTGCGCGAGGACGTGGCCAAGATCCGGGAGTACCGGGAGGCGATCGCGGGGAACCGCCTGCTGAAGGACAGCCTGAAGCCGCCTTTCGACTGGATGGGCTAGGACTCGCCGAAGCCTGCTGGAGGGTTGGAAATCCGTTCCGCAAAATTCCCGCGCCCTTTGTGGCCCAAGGCTTTCAAGTGGCAGCCTCGAAGATTGAAGCGGAACGGATAGAGACGCAACACATTGAAAATAATGAAGTTGCCCAGTGACTTTTAATCTTTTGGTCGAAGGTTCGAATCCTTCACGGCCCACCATTGCATCCAATGACCCAGGTCATTCAGAAAGGCACCGCAATGCGGTGCCTTTTTTGTTGCCCTGGTCCGTGGCCTCTACTTCGCCCGCATTCCCTTGGCTTTTGCGGCCGCCGCGTCGGCAGCTTGCTGTGCGGCCGTCGCTGCCGCATTCGCGGAACGCACGGCTTCCGCTTGAGCCGCGTCAAAGTCAGCCCGGCGCTGCGCGCTGATCCGGCGTTCCAGTTCTGAATATGCGACGTAGCTCTCCGGATACTTCGCGACGCAGGCCTGCTGCAGCAGCGGGATCGCGTGGTCGGACAATCCCGGTTGGAGGTGGGCGAGCAGGCAGTCCGCATACGCTGCGGATGCTGGCGGAGTGCTGCTGGACTGCGGTGAGGCGGCGGCAAGGGTGGTGGCGATCAATACACTCAACATGGGAACCTCCTTGTGGATATGAGCGTGGCGGCGACCAGTCCTTGAGCCAAGGTGCCCGTTGCATGACCATCACCGGCTCCATGGTGCTCCAGTTCCGGCAGATCGGCAAAGTGCCGCGAACGACAGTGCCTCCGGCGGTCTATGCTCGGCATCTTTCCCAGGATGGGCCGTCCCATGCGTCTGATCGTGCTGTCGCTGTTGTTGTCCGTCGTCTCCGCCGCGCCGCTGATGGCCGCCGAATCCGCGTCGCCCGCCGCCGCCACGCCGCTGGTCATCGGCGAGACCTTCACCGTCGAGTCGAAGGCGCTGGGCGAGACCCGTCGTATCAACGTCTACCGCCCGCAGCCGTGGGGGCTGGACCCGAAGGCACCGCTACCGGTGCTCTACATGCCCGACGGCGGCATCGGCGAGGACTTCCTGCATGTGGCCGGGCTGGTGCAGGTGCTCAGCGGCAACGGCAGCATGCGTCCGTTCCTGCTGATTGGCATCGAGAACACCGAGCGCCGCCGCGACATGACCGGCCCCAGCAAGGACCCGCAGGACCAGAAGATCGCGCCGCGCATCGGTGGCTCGGCGGCCTACCGCGCGTTCCTGCGCGATGAACTGATGCCGCAGGTACGCAAGCGCTACCCGATCACCGACGAGCGGGCGCTGATCGGCGAGTCGCTGGCCGGCCTGTTCGTGGTCGAGACGCTGCTGCAGGAGCCGACGCTGTTCAACAGCTATATCGCGCTGGACCCCAGCCTGTGGTGGAACCGTGGTGCAATGCTGGCCGGGGCGGCCAGACAGCTGCCGGCGGTGACGCGCACACGGCCGCGCGTGTTCCTGGCCAGCAGTGGGCAGCCGGAGCTGGCAGCCTCTGCCGCACAGCTGGCAACGCTGCTGGAGCAATCATCGCCATCTGCGCTGGTGAAGTACCTGCCGCTGCCGGAGGAAACCCACGCCACGATCTATCACCCGGCCGCATTGCAGGCGCTGCGCACGCTGTTCCCGGCGCCGCCGCCGGCCTCGCCCTGACCGCACTGGTACCCGGCTGCACACCATGCAACGATGCGGCAGCGGCGCCATCGGGTGCGCCGCCCGCAACGGGAGCGTGTGGATGCAGCGTGTGCGTGGATGGAGTATGGCGGCCTGCCTGGCCGTGAGTGGCTGTGCGATGTCGGTCGCGCCGCCCGCAGTGCAGAGTGAAGCGAAGGACAGTGCGCCGACTGCCACGCCGGGTGTGGTGCTGCCGGACACCGAAGTGCTGCGCGTGCACGACCCTGTCGGCCGCGACTATCCGGTCTGGGTGGCGCTGCCGGCCGACTATGCGGCGCGTCCGGAAAAGCACTACCCGGTGCTGTACGTGACCGATGCGCTGTACAGCTTCCCGCTGGTGCGCAGCGTGCGCAACATGGTCGGGCAGAAGGGCGTCAACATCGAGGATTTCATCCTGGTCGGGCTGCCGCCGCAGGAAGGCCTGACCTCCAAGCAGAGCCGCTCGCGCGATTACACACCCAGCGACCCAGCGCGTACCGATCCGCGTGATTACAGCGATGATGTCAGCTACGGCGGCGCGGCGCACTACCGCGATTTCCTCGCTGGGCAGGTACTGCCGATGATCGATGCGCGCTACCGCACCGATCCGGCGCGGCGTGCCTATGCGGGGCATTCCTATGGTGGCCTGTTCGGCGCCTATGTGCTGACCACGCGCCCGGACATGTTCCGCACCTACATCCTGTCCAGCCCATCGCTGTGGTTCGACGACCATCGGGTGCCGCGCATGCAGGCCGAAGCCAAGGCGCCGGCGCAGCCGACCACGGTGGTGCTGTCGGTGGGCAGCTTTGAAACGGTCAAGCCCGAACCGCGCTACTTCACCCGCAACGACATGCTGCGCCACAACGCCGAGTTCGCCGAGCAGCTGCGCAGCAGCGGGCGATCGTTGAAGGTGGAGAACATGGTGATCGATGACGAGGATCACTTCACCGTCTACCCGGACATGATCACCCGCGCACTGCTGAAGGTGTTCCCGGGTACCGGACCGTACAGCAGCGGTTGATGAATGCCTCAGGCCGCCTGTGCATCCGGCCCGGTCAACACGCCCACATCGGCGTGCCGGAAGCACAGCCGGATGGCGTCGAGCAGCTCGCTCATGTTGTACGGCTTGGGCAGGAAATGGATGCCGTCGCGCAGCTGCGGCAGCACCTGGTGCTGGTCCATGCCCGACGTCACCAGGATCGGCAGCTGGGGATAGAGGCCGCGGACCCGGTTGGCGGCTTCAATGCCACTGATCGCTCCCAGATTCACGTCGGTGAACAGCAGGTCGAAACGCTCACCGGCGGCCAGCAGGCCCAGCGCCGCTTCGGCAGAGCTCACGCCCACTACGTGGCAGGCCTGGCTTTCCAGCGCCAGCCGGCTCAGTTCGCGGGTTTCCTCGGCGTCCTCGATGAGCAGGACGCGGGGTTCAACGTGGCGCTTGGACAGCAACATGACGCGACAACTCCGGACAGCAACGGTGAAAAGGCGCGCAAGTATGCGCAAGCCGGTAGTGATCCCGACGTGCACGGCAAGCTAAGCGGGCGTTACAGGCTTCTCTGGCGCCGGAGCCGCACGTGCCAGGCCAGCACCGCGACCGCGAGCAGGGCGGTGCCGATGCGCAGGCTGGTGGCCTGCCAGCCCAATGCGAGGGCGTCATCGAGGCTGAACACATTCCAGGCCAGGTTCATCGAAACATGCAGGACCAGGCCGCACCAGAGCGTGTTGCCGTCAAGGTGGTCGAGCCAGGC
Organism: Stenotrophomonas sp. I18B00994; assembly: GCF_014145825.1. NCBI lineage: Bacteria > Pseudomonadati > Pseudomonadota > Gammaproteobacteria > Lysobacterales > Lysobacteraceae > Stenotrophomonas > Stenotrophomonas sp. I18B00994. The sequence goes on from NZ_JACIUW010000005.1 coordinate 219,949, forward strand.
GAAGATGAAGCCGCCCAGGCCGATCACCGCGCCGACGAACAGCGCGATGCCGCCACCGTCGAACCCGCCGAAGCCGAACCAGTGCACCATGCCGAACAACAGCGCCTGCGGCAGTGCAAGCCATGGCCAGGGGCCGCGCACGATCTTCACCAGCAGCACGAAGCCCAGGCCGCGGAAGAGCACTTCCTCGGCCAGCGGGAACAGCACCGCCAGCATCGTGGCATCCAAGACGGTCAGCGCGGTGTTCGGCGTGCCGAGCAGCGCCAGGCCGAGCCAGCAGGGCAGGCTGGCCAGCAACACCCACATTGGACCGCTCCAGCCGTTTGTGCGCAGCCCGAGGCTGGCCAGCAGGCTCATGCCACGGGGCCGCAGCAACGCGGCCAGCAGCAGTGCCACCAGTACCGCCAGCGCGTTGTCCAACAGGCTGCCGCCATAGGGGATGGGCAGTGCGGGAATTGTGCCGATGGCCGTGGCGATATCGCGCAGGTTCAGGCCAAGGCCGACACCCAGCAGCACCAGCAACAGGCGTGCGGTGGTGGGCAGGCGGGACAACACGGTCATGTACGCATTCCCTGCGGAACAAGGACGCAGCGTGCCACGCGGTATGCATGTGGACACGCGCCGGAAGTCCCTGTGCCATCGGTCACGCGTTGCCGCACAGTCATCGCGGTGCAGGTACAGTCGAAACCAGACCGACAGGAGCAATGCCGATGCTGTGCCCCGTGTGCAAGACCCAGACGCTGCAGATGGCCGAACGCCATGGCATCGAGATTGATTACTGCCCGAGTTGCCGCGGTGTGTGGCTGGATCGTGGCGAGCTGGACAAGATCATCGAGCGCGCGGGTTCCGGTGCGGCCGTGTCGCCGCCTGCGCCCGTGCAGGCTCAGCCGGCGCCCGCGCCGCCGCCGGTGATGCATCGTGACACCCGCCACCTCGGCCAGCGCTACGAGGACAACCGCGGACACGGCTACAGGAAAAAGAAGAAGGACAGCTTCCTGTCGGAGTTGTTCGATTTCTAACGTGTAGAGTCGAGCCATGCCCGACTGGCTGTTGCTGCCAATAGTCGAGCATGGCTCGACTCTACAGGGCGCGCATGGTCACGGCCGCCGCAGGATGAACTCGCGGTCGCGCGTGTCACCGACGATGAAGTCGTACTCGCCAACCTTGCTGCAGCCATAGCGCGCGTAGAAGCGCTGCGCGCCGAAATTCTCTTCCCACACGCCCACCCACAGGGTGCGGCGCTGCGGCTGGTCCAGCCACGCCATGAACGCGTCCATCATGCGTGCACCATGTCCGCCGTTCTGGTGTCCGGCCAGGATGTAGAACCGCTTCAGTTCGATGTCACCCTCGCATGCATCCGTGTGCGGCAAGGTGTTGGCACCGGCGGCCAGGTAGCCGACCACGGCGTCACCGTCCAGCAACAGCCAGATGGCACTGCGTGGGTCGGACAGTTCGATGCGCTGCGGTTCGCTGCTGTAGTGCGCCTGCAGGAAATCGTGCAGCTCCTGCGGCGGATAGGAATCGCCCCAGGTTTCGTTGTAGGTGGCAATCGCGATGGCCGACAGGGCGTCGACATCGGCCAGGGTGGCGCGGCGGATCTGCAACGACATGGCGGTGCCTGCATTGGAACGTGGCGCAGTGTAGCCGGCCCCGGCGGCTGCCGGAGCTGGCCATTGCTCACGATCCGCTGCTCAGAACCAAATGCGCACGCCGGCCACCCAGCGCGTGTCGCGCGCGTGGTCACCGGCATAGTCGGCGGTGTCGCCAAAACTGCGTTCGTGACTGATGCCGATGTAAGGCGCGAAGCGACGGCTGAACTCGTAGCGCAGGCGCAGGCCGGCCTCTATCTTGTTCAGGCCACGGCCGATGCCGTGCTCCTGCTCGTCCTTGGCCGCAACGGTAGCTTCCAGCAGCGGCTGCAGGATCAATCGGTTGGTCAACAGCACGTCGTACTCGACCTCGGCCTTGGCCAGCACCTGGCCGCCGGAGCCCATGTACAGCGTGGCCGAGCTTTCGAACTTGTACGGCGCCAGACCCTGGATGCCGATGGCCGCCCATGTGCGCGAGTCGGACGGGCGGAAGTCCTGGCGCACGCCCACCAGCACATCCCACCACGGCGACACGCTGCGGCCATACAGTGCTTCCAGTGACGACGATTCGGTGCGGCCGCGGCTGCGTTCGCCATCGGTGCGCAGCCACAGGCGGTTGATGTTGCCGCCGACCCAGCCGGTGGCTTCCCATGCCTGGCCGTTGCTGCTCTTGCCATCCCAATGCTCAAGCCGGTCGATCAGCAGCAGGCTGTTGATCTCCGGCGCGTGTTCCATCGCGCCATGCGCGATCGGCGGGAAGGCGGCGGCGCGGTCGGCATCGGTCGGGACCGGGATCGGTTCGCGCGGTTCGGTGGGTGCAGGCGTGCCGTGGCCCATCGCCCCGTGGTCCATCTGCGAATGGTCCATCGCCGCTGGCTGCATCGTGCCATGGTCCATCGTGGAGTGGTCCATGCCGGCCTGATCCGCCGCACCCATGTCCATCTCCGAATGATCCATCTTTGAATGATCGACCGGTTCGGCCGGGGTCTTCGCGCTCTTCGCAGGCGCGTTCATCGCGCCCATGTCATGGCCGGCGTGCGACTGCGCGAACACCGGCAACGCGGCGGCGAGGCCCAGGGCCAGCAGGGTGGGGGAAAGCAGTGAGCGGCTCATTCTTCGATCCTCACTTCGCGCATCATGCCCGCTTCCATGTGGTACAGCAGATGGCAGTGGTAGGCCCAGCGGCCGAGTGCATCGGCGCGCACGCGATAGCTGCGGCGGGTGCCCGGCGGCATGTCGATGGTGTGCTTGCGGACCTGGAACTCACCTTGCGCGTTTTCCAGATCGCTCCACACGCCGTGCAGGTGGATCGGGTGCTGCATCATGGTGTCGTTGACCAGCACGATGCGCATGCGCTCGCCGTAGTTCAGCCGCAGCGGCTCGGCGCTGGCGAACGGGACGCCATCGAACGACCAGGAGAACTTCTCCATGTGGCCGGTCAGGTGCAGCTCGATCTCGCGGCTCGGCTCGCGGCCATCCGGGTCTTCGAACAGGCTGCGCATCGCGCCGTAGGTCAGCACCTGGCGGCCGTTGCCGCGCAGGCCGATGCCAGGGTCGTCCAGCTTCGGCTCGGTGGCCGAACTCTGCATGTCCACCAGCGGGTTGTTGCGCTCGCTGGCCGGATGCTTCGGTACCTTGCTGGCGGCACCGCCGCCGTGCGCACCGTGGCCCATGCTGGCGCCGCAGCTACCTTCCGTGCCCTTCATCGCGGCCATGTCGTGGCCACCATGGCCACCACTGCTCATGTCGTGCCCCATGTCGCTCATCGTCAGCAACGGGCGTGGGTCGCGCGCGGGAATCGGTGCCTGCAGCCCGTGGCGTACCGCCAGCGTGCCGGCGGCGTAGCCGGTGCGACCCATGTCCTGGCAGAAAATGGTGAACGCATCCTGGCCGGTGGGTTCGACCAGCACGTCGTAGGTTTCGGCGGGAGCGATGCGGAATTCGTCGATGCTGACCGGGTGGATGTACTGGCCGTCAGCGGCCACCACGGTCATCTTCAAACCGGGGATGCGCACGTCGAAGTAGGTCATCGACCCGCCGTTGATGAAGCGCAGCAGCACCTTTTCGCCACTGCGGAACAGGCCGGTCCAGTTGCCGGCCGGGGCGGTGCCGTTCATCAGGTAGGTGTAGGTATGCGCGTTGATATCGGAGATATCGGTGGGCGTCATCCGCATCCGGCCCCACATGCCACGGTCGGACAGCGCCGTGGACCAACCGTCGCGTTTCGCGTCGCGCAGGAAGTCGGGCAGGGTGCGCTTGTAGTAGTTGTCGTGCTCGGCCAGCTTCTTCATGCGCCGGAACAGCGCGCCCGGATCCATGTCGGTCCAGTCCGACAGCATGATCACGTGCTCGCGGTCGTGGTGGTACGGCGCCGGTTCGGCCGGGTCGATGATCAGCGCGCCGTACAGGCCGGCCTGTTCCTGGAACATCGAGTGGCTGTGGTACCAGTAGGTGCCCGACTGCTTCAGCTGGAAGTGGTAGTGGTAGGTTTCGCCGGGGCCGATGCCGTTGAAGCTCAGGCCCGGCACGCCGTCCATGTTGGCCGGCAGCAGGATGCCGTGCCAGTGGATGGAGGTCGGGTGGCGTTCCAGCGTGTTGCGCACGAACAGGTCCACGGTCTGGCCTTCGCGCCAGCGCAGGATCGGGGCCGGCAACGAGCCGTTGACGGTGATCGCCGGGCGGGTGCGGCCGGTGAAATTGGCCAGCGATTCGCCGATGGCCAGTTCGATGCGGGTGTCGTTGAGCACGGCGGGGGCACCGGCAAGCCGTGGGGCGGCAGTGGCGGCGGCGAGCGCGCGCTGCGGCACGCCGACAGCGGCGATGCCGGCGACCACGCCACCGGCGGCCAGGCCCTGCACGAACAGGCGGCGCGACGGCATGGGCACAACGCCCGGACCGGGGGGATTGCGGGTATTCATGGTGGAGACTCCAGACACGGAAAGACGCCGGCAGGCCGCCGGCTCCGGTGCGCAGGGCGCACAGTGCGTGTGGAATCAGCCGATGGGAGGGCGTGAGATCGGCGGCAGCGGCGGCGACGGGCGGCCGGTGGCCGGCATCGGCTGCGGTGCCAGCGACAACGCCGGGCCGGCCATGAACGGCAACGCCTGCACCACCAGCAGCGGGTGCTGGGCGCAGCTGCGCACGCAGTCCTTGATCTGGCAGTGGGCGTCGTGGGCGGGGGCCTTGGCCTGCGGGGCCTGATCGGCGTGCATGGCGGCGTGGTGGTGGCAGTCGGCATTGCCGCCTTCAAGGTCGGCTGCCGCGTGGGCCATCCGGCCCATTTCCTCGTGACCGCTGGCCATGGCCGCGTTCAGCCCGTTGAGCAGCAGGCTGAGCATGAGCACGACACGGAGCAGGGTCGAGGCGAGGGACATGGCGCTAATCTAGCCGCAAGCGGCCGTGGATGCACTTCCGGCTGAATGGCCGGTTCAAGGTTGGACCTGCACCAATGTAGAGCCGAACCCGCGCTCGGCTGCTTCTGCGGCCACGGCAGCCGAGCGTGGGCTCGGCGCTACAGGGAGCCCGGCGTTACCCTTCTTCGCGCACGATCTCGACCAGGCGCGGGCCGTAGCGGCTCAGCTTGGTGCCGCCGATGCCGCCGACCCGGGCCAGTTCATCCAGGCTGGTCGGGCGCTGCTCGGCGATGTTGCGCAGGGTGCTGTCGTGGAAGATCACGAAGGCAGGCACGTTCTGTTCGCGCGCCAGTTCGGCACGCAGGCCGCGCAGGGCGTTGAACAGTGCCAGGTCCTGCGGCAGTACCGACAAGCCGGTGCGCTGCGCACTGCGCTCGCGTCCGCTGGTGCTGCTGGCCGGGTCGCGGCGCATGCTGATCTGGCGGCGGCCGGTCAGCACGTCACGGCTGGCATCGGTCAGGCGCAGGCCACCGTGGCCCTCGCTGTCCACTTCCAGCAGGCTGGCGGCGACCAGCTGGCGGAACACACTGCGCCAGGTGCGCGCATCCAGATCGCGGCCGATGGCGTAGGTGCTGAGCTTGTCGTGGCCCTGCTGCTTCACTTTCTCGTTCTCGCTGCCACGCAGGACGTCGATCAGGTGGCCGACGCCGAAGCGCTGGCCGGTGCGGTAGACACAGCTCAGTGCCTTCTGCGCCGGAATGGTCGCGTCCCACGAGGCCGGCGGCGTCAGGCAGTTGTCGCAGTTGCCGCACGGCTGGGGATAGGTCTCGCCGAAACCGGCCAGCAGCACCTGGCGGCGGCACTGCATGGATTCGCAGTAGCCCAGCAGGTGATCGAGCTTGCCCCGCTCCAGCTGCTTGCGTTCTTCGCCGGCCTCGGATTGTTCGATCATCTGCTTGAGCAGTACCACGTCGCCCAGGCCGTAGCACAGCCAGGCCTCGGCAGCTTCGCCATCACGACCAGCGCGGCCGGTTTCCTGGTAGTAGCCTTCCATCGACTTGGGCAGGTCGGTATGCGCCACGAAGCGCACGTCCGGCTTGTCGATGCCCATGCCGAAGGCAATGGTGGCGCACATGACGATGCCGTCCTCGCGCAGGAAGCGGCGCTGGTTGTTCGCGCGCACTTCCGGCGGCAGGCCGGCGTGGTAGGCCAGGGCGTTGAAGCCCTGGCCGCAGAGGAATTCAGCGGTCTCCTCGACCTTGCGCCGCGACATGCAGTAGACGATGCCGGCCTCGCCACGGTGGCCGCGCAGGAAATCGGTCAGCTGCTTGCGCGCGTTGTCCTTCTGCACCACGGTGTAGCGGATGTTGGGGCGGTCGAAGGAGCTGACGAAGTGGCGTGCTTCCTGCAGGTCGAGGCGCTCGGCGATCTCGCGCTGGGTCGGCGGGTCGGCGGTGGCGGTGAGCGCGATCCGCGGAATCTGCGGCCAGCGCTCGTGCAGTACGGTCAGCTGGCGGTATTCCGGGCGGAAGTCGTGGCCCCACTGCGACACGCAGTGGGCTTCGTCGATGGCGAACAGGGCGATCTGGCTGCGCGACAACAGCGACAGGAAGCGGCCGGTCAGCAGCCGCTCGGGAGCGACATAGAGCATGTCCAGCTCACCCGCGAGCAGTTCGCGCTCGACGCGGCCGGCGGTCTCGGCATCCAGGGTTGAATTCAGGTACTCGGCACGCACGCCGAGCTGGCGCAGGGCTTCGACCTGGTCCTGCATCAGCGCGATCAGCGGCGAGATGACGATGCCACATCCGTCACGCAGCAGGGCCGGGACCTGGTAGCACAGCGACTTGCCACCGCCGGTGGGCATCAGCACCAGGGCATCATGACCGGCAGCCACATGCTCCACGATGTCCTGCTGCGGACCACGGAAATCGTCGTAACCAAAGACGCGTTGGAGCAGGTCGTGCGCGGGACGGGAAGCCATCCGGCTAGTTTACCCCGGCGGGGGAGTCGGCAGGGCTGCGCCCTGCACCTGCTACAAGCCAGAGCAACGTCAAAGGCAACAGCCGGCTCTGGCGTGTCTGCTGGTTGGGCGGGGCGGTGTGGGCTTGCAGGACACGCCGTAAACCCCGCTCCGCGGTCCGGCCCAGCCGCTGGCGGCTGTGCGTTCGGGCGCTTGCGAAGCAGTGCTTCGCAAGCAAAGCGCCCTCACCCCTGGGGGCTCGATGGCGCCATCCATGGCGCCAACGGTCCTGCAAGCCCACACCGATCCGCCCCCGACAGCTTCCGGTTGACGGTGGGGCCATCCACGCCATGCGTGGATGAAATCTGTCAGATATCGACAATCAAAATGGGGTCAGATCCGTTTTCCTGCGGAAAAACGGATCTGGCCCCAGGCAATGCCCTGGCAGATCGCGGAAATCTGTCGAAGGCGGGGTGGGGCCGGTGGCAGGGGTGTCCGCGGCATGGATGCCGCGGCCAAGCCCCCAAGGACGGGTTTACGGCGTCCCCTGCCACCGGATCCACCCCGCCAACCCTCAGGAAACCAGCTTCTGCTCTGGCTCTGGCCGTTGATTTAAGGCCTCTGCGGGTGCAGGGCGCAGCCCTGCCGAATACCCCCAACCCTTACTGGAGCAGGGAACGCAGCATCCAGGCGTACTTCTCGTGTGTCTGCAGCCGCTGGGTCATCAGATCCTCGGTCGGGGCGTCGTCCCCCTTGGCCGCCACCTCCAGCACTTCACGTGCCGTACGGCAGACTGCTTCGTTGGCGACCACCAACTGGCGTACCATTTCACGCCAGTCCGCACTGTCGGTCAGGCCCGGTTCCTCGGCGATCGAGGTCAGCGCAGCGAATTCCCGGTAGGAGCCCGGGGCATTGAAGCCCAGCGCGCGGATGCGCTCGGCCACGTCGTCCAGTGCCGCCCACTGCTCGGTGTACTGCGTCTCGAACATGGTGTGCAGCGAGTTGAACATCGACCCGGTCACGTTCCAGTGGAAGTTGTGCGTCTTCAGGTAGAGCGTGAACGCATCGGCCTGGAAGCGCGACAGACCGTCGGCGATCTTCTTGCGGTCGCCCTGGGTGATCCCGATATCGATGTTCGGTGCCGACGGTGCCGCCGCAGCAAGCTTCTGCTTGCCGGTTTTGGCCTTGGTCGTGCTCTTGGTCTTCGCCATGGGGTTCCTCCTTGTGGAATCGTTGGCCTTCACAATAAACCGGTCGTGATGACTGGTCGCTTTCAAAGTTTTGAACGGACCGATTGATGAACTCTATCGATAAAAATCCATCGCCCCGCCTGCGCCAACAGCGTGCCGCCATCGACGGCGCCATGAGCCGCGACCGGGGCCGTTTGCTGGGGATGCTCTCGCGTTGCCAGGCCAAGCCACAGGATGCGGCACTGGCCGCCACCTTCGAGCAGGCCTTGCAGGCGTCGGTGCAGCGCCGGCAGGTGCGGGCGCAACAGCAGCCGTCCATTACTCTGGACCCGCAGCTGCCGATTGCGCGTGAAGCCGACGCCATCATCGGGCTGATCCGCGAACACCAGGTGGTGGTGATCGCCGGTGAAACCGGCTCGGGCAAGACCACCCAACTGCCGAAACTGTGCCTGGCCGCCGGCCGTGGCCAGGCCGGCATGATCGGCTGCACCCAGCCGCGACGGATTGCCGCACGTGCGGTGGCCAGCCGTGTCGCACAGGAACTGCAGAGTGAACTGGGCCAGCTGGTCGGCTACCAGGTGCGCTTCAATGACAAGGTCAGCGAAGACAGCCGCATCAAGTTCATGACCGACGGCATCCTGCTGGCGGAGATCGCCAGTGACCGCTGGCTGTCGAACTACGACACGATCATCGTCGACGAGGCGCACGAACGCAGCCTCAACATCGATTTCCTGCTGGGCTACCTGAAGCAGCTGCTGCGCAAGCGCCCGGACCTGAAGCTGATCGTCACCTCGGCCACCATCGACACCGAACGCTTCGCCCAGCATTTCGACAATGCGCCGGTGATCAGCGTCGAAGGCCGTACCTATCCGGTGGAAGTGCGCTACCGCGCGCTGGAAGGCGAGGGCGAAGACCAGGGCGAACGCACCGTCAACGACGCCATCGTGTCGGCCATCGACGAGATCACCCGCCTGGATGCGCGCGGCGACGTGCTGATCTTCCTGCCGGGCGAGCGCGAGATCCGCGATGCGCACCAGTCGCTGGAACGGCGCAAGTACCGCAATACCGAGGTGCTGCCGTTGTACGCGCGGCTGTCCAACCAAGACCAGGACCGCGTGTTCAACCCCGGGCCGAACCGGCGTATCGTGCTGGCCACCAACGTGGCCGAAACCTCGCTGACGGTGCCGCGCATCCGTTACGTGGTCGATCCGGGTTTCGCCCGCGTCAAGCGCTACAGCCCGCGCAACAAGCTGGACCGCCTGCACATCGAGCCGATCTCGCAGGCCAGCGCCAACCAGCGCAAAGGTCGCTGCGGACGTATCGCCGAAGGTATCTGTTACCGCCTGTACGCCGAAGCCGATTTCCAGGCGCGGCCCGAATTCACCGATCCAGAGATCCGCCGCTCCAGCCTGGCCGGGGTGATCCTGCGCATGCTGCAGCTGGGCCTGGGCCGCATCGAGGATTTCCCGTTCCTGGAAGCGCCGGACGAGCGTGCGGTGGCCGATGGCTGGCAGCAACTGACCGAACTGGGCGCGATCGATGCCGAGCGGCGCATGACCACCATCGGCAAGCAGATGGCACGCCTGCCGGTGGACGTGAAGCTTGCGCGCATGCTGGTGGCCGCGCAGGCTGCAGGCTGCCTGCGGCCGATGCTGGTGATCGCCTCGTTCCTGGGCATCCAGGACCCGCGCGAACGCCCACCCGAAGCGCGTGGTGCGGCCGACAGCGCGCACGCGCAGTTCGCCGATGACCGCTCCGAGTTCGTCGGCGTGCTGCGCCTGTGGGATGCCTACCGGCAGGCCCATGAAGACCTGACCCAGTCCAAGCTGCGCGACTGGTGCGGACGTCATTTCCTCGGCTTCCTGCGCATGCGCGAGTGGCGCGAGCTGCATCGCCAGCTGCGGCTGCTGTGCGAGGAACTGGGCTGGAAGGAGGAGGCCAGCGAGGCGTCGATGGCGCCGTTGCTGGCCGGCAGCAGTGCGCCGGCACCGGCGCGTGACGACGCGGCGGCGGTGAAAGCCACCCGGGGCCAGCTGCACCGCGCCGCGCGCCTGGCCCGCGAAGGCAAGGCGGAGGCCGCACCGGCGCCGGTGGCCGTGCGCGCGCAGAAGGAACAGGCGCCGGTTGGCGGCGGTTTCAGCGAACGCGTGCGCGCCGCCGCCTACCAGACCCTGCACCGGGCGCTGGTGGCGGGCCTGCCGACGCAGATCGGCCACCGCACCGAGAAGGGCGATTTCCAGGCACCACGCCAGCGCCGGTTCCTGCCGTTCCCGGGGTCGGCGCTGTCCAAGCGGCCGCCGCCGTGGCTGCTGGTGGCCAACCTGCTGGATACGCAGAAGGTGTGGGGCATGACCCTGGCCGCGATCGAACCGGACTGGGTGATTGCCGAGCTGCCGCACCTGCTGCTGCGCAAGCACTTCGATCCGCACTGGTCGCGCGCGCAGGGACAGGTGCTGGCCTCCGAGCAGATCAGCCTGTTCGGCCTGGTGCTGGCGCCGAAGAAGCCGGTGCATTACGGCCGCATCGAGCCGGGCGAGGCACATGACATCTTCGTGCGCCAGGCACTGGTGACCGGCGAGATCAACACCCGCGCCAGTTTCGTGGCCGACAACCAGAAAGTGCTGGAGGTCGCCCGCGAGGAGGAAGCCAAGCTGCGCCGTGCCGGCATCGTCGCCGACGAGGACTGGCAGGCGCGCTGGTACCTGGACCGGGTGCCGCCGCAGATCCATTCGGCGGCGGGCCTGGATGCCTGGTGGAAGGGGCTGGTGCCGGAACAGCGCAAGACCCTGCACTGGTCGCTCGCAGACTTGCTGCCCGGAGAGGGCAGTGAGCAGGAGCGCTACCCGAAATACCTGGCGCTGGGCCAGGCGCGGTTGCCGCTGCACTACCGCTTCGAGCCGGGTGCCGACGATGACGGCGTGACCCTGGACGTGCCGCTGCACCTGCTCAATGCACTGGACCCGGTGCAGCTGGGCTGGCTGGCGCCGGGCTTCGTCGCCGACAAGGCCTCGGCACTGATCCGCAGCCTGCCCAAGGCAACGCGCCGCAACTACGTGCCGGCGCCGGACTTCGGCCGCGCGTTCTACGAGGCGTTCCCGCAGCCCAGCGCCGATGCCATCACCGGCGAACTGGCACGTTTCCTGTCACGTGCAACCGGTGCCACCGTGACCGCGCTCGATTTCGAGCCCGGTTCGATCGAGCCGCACCTGCACATGAACCTGCGGCTGCGCGACGAGCAGGGCAAGGTGCTGGCCACTTCGCGTGATCTGGACGCACTGCGCGCGAAATTCGGCGGTCGTGCCGGCGATGCGTTCGCTGCACGCGCTGGCCGCGAGATGGCGGCCGATGGCCTGCGCACGTTCCCGGCCACGCCGATGCCGCTGCAGGTGCCCGGTGAAGCCGGCGTTCCGGCCTATCCGGCATTGCTGGACGAGGGTGACAGCGTGGCGCTGCGCATCTTCGCCGATCGGCAGCAGGCACAGGAGGCTCACCCGCTGGGCGTGCGCCGGCTGCTGGAGTTCGCCCTGGCCGAGAAGGTCAAGCAGGCGCGCAAGCAGCTGCCGGTGGGCGCCAAGACCGGCCTGTTGTATGCGGCGATCGAGTCGCAGGAGCGCCTGCGCGGAGACCTGGTGGATGCGGCGATGAACGCGGTGTTGGCGGAGGGCCTGGAAGACATCCGCGATGCGGCGGCCTTCGAACAGCGCCGTGAGCATGCGGCCAAGGCCCTGTTCGGCGAGGCCATGTCGCGGCTGAAACTGGCCGAAACCATCCTGGCGCTGGTGGCGGAACTGAAGCCGATGCTGGAAGCACCGTTGATGGGTTGGGCGCGCGGCAACCTGGACGACATGGAAGCGCAGCTGTCCGGGCTGATCCACCCCGGCTTCCTGCGCGACACGCCGGCCGACGCGCTGGCGCAGTATCCGCGCTACCTGAAGGCGATGATCCTGCGCAGCGAACGCGCCAAGCGTGATCCGCCACGTGACCAGGCACGCATGCTGGAACTGCATCCGTTCCTGGAAGCGCTGGAAACGGCAGAGCAGCAGGGCCTGCGCGATCGCCCGCAATGGCAGGCGCTGCGCTGGGACCTGGAAGAGCTGCGGGTGTCACTGTTCGCGCAGGAGCTGGGGGCACGTACCGGCATTTCGGCGAAGAAGCTGGCGCAGCGGGTGACGGCACTGCGCCAGGCCTCGTAACCCCCGACCCGACCCCGCCGGACGATGACCGGCGGGGTACGGTGGAATGTCATCCACGCGTGGCGTGGATCCACTACTTGGAGCGGCGCACCTTGGGCTGGCTGTTCACGCCTTCCACCTTCATGTACCACACGCCCATCACGCCGGGCTTGATGCTGACCTTGGGCGATTGCTTGCGCACGCCGACCACGCTGGTGCTGTCGGTCTGCTCCCATTCCTGGCCGTTGTCCAGCACGTAGACGCGGCCCTTGCCGAAGCCACGGAACTCGCCCTGCAGCACGCCGGTGATCGGCTCGCTGCTGCCGAAATCGAAGAACCCGCGGTTCTTCACGATCACTTCCTGGCGGCCCTGTTCGCGGGCTTCTTCGCGTACCGCTGCCACAGCCTGGGTCGTCGCCGCTTCAACCTTGCCCTGCAGCCAGCGGTTGAGCGTGGCCAGTTCCTGCGCGCTCAGCTTGTCCAGGCCGGCCGCCTTGAATTCGGTCGGCGACATCTGCTGCTGCAGGTCACCGTCCACCACGCGCTGGGCCAGCGCAGGCGCCGACAGGGACAGCAGCAGTGCGGCGCAGGCCAGCAGCCGTGGACGGAAACGTGGGGCGATCGAGGGCATGGCGGAACTCTCCTGGGTTTGCCGGCGAGTGTAGCGGCATGTCTTCATGCCGGGTGATGGTGGCTGCGGTGATTGTCCCTGAACGGCGCCGGCGCTAGTGTAGGAACCTCTGTCTTGCCTGCTCGATGCTGTGAACCGCGCTTCTGTCCCCGGCCTGGATGCCTTGTTGAACCGTCCCTCCGCCGCGGTGCTGCCCGCTCCGCTGCGCCAGGCCCTGCGCGAACACTGGGAAGCACCGGAGTGCGACCACCAGATGCGCGCCAGCTGGTCGGTGCTGGGCGATACCCTCGATGCACTGTCGATGCTCTCGGCCGACGAAGGCGCGGTGGTTGCCGCGCTGTTGTTCGACCTGCCCGGCCTGCGCGCCAGCCTGGACCAGCTGCCGCTGGGCAACCACAAGGCGGCGGTGATCGGCCTGCTCGACGGCCAGGACGCCGCCGATCCGGTCTGGGCGCTGCATGCTGGCCGCGAGGCCGGGCGCAACAGCGAGGGCCTGCGCCGCCTGCTGCTGGCGATCATCCGCGACCTGCGCGTGGTGCCGATCCTGCTGGCCCGGCAGCTGGCGAGAATGCGCGCTGCCGACAAGCTGGACGACGAGCAGCGCCGGGCGCTGGCGCAGCTGACCCGTGACATCCATGCGCCGCTGGCCAACCGGTTGGGCATCTGGCAGCTGAAGTGGGAGCTGGAGGACCTGGCGTTCCGCCACCTGGAGCCGGAAACCTACCGCCGCATCGCGCGCGAGGTGGACGAAACCCGCGTGGCGCGCGAGCGCTACGTGCAGAACGTGAAGAAGCAGCTGTCGCGCGAGCTGGCCGCACAGGGCATCCATGCCGAAGTGAGTGGCCGCCCCAAGCACATCTACAGCATCTGGCGGAAGATGCAGAAGAAGCGGCTGGCGTTCGACCAGCTGTACGACATCCGCGCGGTGCGGGTGATGGTCGACGACGTCGCCGCCTGCTACGCCGCGCTGGGTGTGGTGCATGCGCTGTGGGCCCCGGTGCCGAGCGAGTTCGACGATTACATCGCACGCCCGAAGGCCAACGACTACCGTTCGCTGCACACCGCCGTGGTCGGCCCGGAAGGGCGCACGATCGAAGTGCAGATCCGCACCCACGAGATGCATTCCCAGGCCGAGCTGGGCGTGGCCGCGCACTGGAAGTACAAGGAAGGCGGCAAGGGCGCGGAAAAGTCGTTCGATCGCAAGATCACCTGGATGCGCCAGCTGCTGGAGCAGGCGCAGGACGGGCAGGGCAATGAACTGGCCGGGGCACTCGACGCCGAGCTGACCGAGGACCGGGTCTATGCGCTCAGCCCGAAGGACGAGGTGCTGGACCTGCCCCAGGGGGCCACGCCGCTCGATTTCGCCTACCAGGTACATACGATGGTGGGCCACCGCTGCCGTGGCGCCAAGGTCAATGGCCGCATCGTGCCGCTGACCTATCGCCTGCGCAGCGGCGACCGTGTCGAGATCCTCACCGGCAAGGAGGCCGACCCCCGCCGCGACTGGCTGATGCCCGCGCTGGGCTTCCTGGCCAGCAACCGCTCGCGCGAAAAGGTGCGCAGCTGGTTCCACAAGCTGGACCGCGCGCGCAACGTGCAGGCCGGGCGCGAACTGCTCGAGCGCGAGCTGAAGCGTCTGGGGCTGCAGCATTCGGATCTGGCGGTGGCGGCGAAGAAGTTCCATGCCGACAGCGTTGACGACCTCTACATCCAGGTGGCGCTGGGCGACACCGGCCCGAACCAGGTCAGCCGTACGCTGCTGGAGGCAGAGCGCGCGGCCAGCCAGCCGGCCCCTGCGCCGGCGCTTCCGCGCCCGACCGCCCGCCGCGAGAACCTGGGCAAGTCCAAGTTCACGGTGCAGGGCGTGGGCAATCTGCTGGTGCAGCTGGCGCGCTGCTGCCAGCCGGTGGCCGGCGAACCGATCGTCGGCTACCTCACCCGTAGCCGTGGTGTCACCGTGCACCGGGCAGACTGTGCCGCGCTGGCCCGGCTGGCGGCCACCAGCCCGCAGCGCATCCTGCCGGTGGAATGGGGCCAGGCCGGGGGCGGCTACGAGGTGGACGTGGTGGTCAATGCGGTCGACCGCCGCTGGCTGCTGAAGGACATCACCAACCTGATCGCCCAGGAAGACGCCTACGTGCTCGACATCCACAGTGACAACGTGCGCAACAGTGGCCGTGCCCATCTGCGCCTGAGGCTGAAGGTCAGCGACTACGACCAGTTGTCGAACCTGCTGGGCAAGCTGGACGCGCTGCCGGGCGTGAGCGAGGCGCGTCGCCTCGGCTGAGCTTCACGCCGCCCCGGCTACCCTGCACGCATGGAACGCGAGCCCCCGCATCGCCCGCATGGCGCTGAACACCCTGCGCTGGATCGCGTCCGCCGCGAAGGCCGCTGGTGGTGGCTGCAGGCACGTCATGCGCGGCGGGTCTGGCGATGGGCGCTGGTCGCGGCGCTGGCGGTGTTCGTGCTGCTGGTGCTGCTGCGCAAGCCGCTGGCCGACTGGTTCTGGGACGAGCCGCAGATCGATCAGCTGCTGGTCGAAGGCGATCGCGCGCTCGCCGCCGGCCGGCTGAGTGCGGCCGACGGCAGTGGTGCGCGGGAGCGCTACCAGGCGGTGCTGGCACTGGATGGCGATCGGCCGCAGGCGCGGCAGGGCCTTGCACGAACCGCCGCGGCAGCATTGCAGCAGGCCCGCGACAAGCTGCAGGGCGACGATCTGGAGGGCAGCGCGCAGTCACTGGCGCTGGCCCGCGAGCTGCAGGTGCCGCAGGGCGACGCCGACGCCGTGGCCCGCCAACTGCAGGCGCGGCGTAGCGCCGGCGCCGGTATCGGCGCGTTGCTGGCCCAGGCCCGCAATGCGTTCGCGGCCGGCCGGCTGGACGATGGCGACAGCAGTGCGTTGCCGCTGTTCCAGCGCATCCTGGCACTGCAGCCGGACAACCTGCCCGCTCTGGAGGGGCGCGAGGATGCACTGAGCGATCTGCTGCAGCATGCGCGCGCGCTGGCCGGACGCGGGGAACTGGCTGAAGCCGCTGCGACGTTGCAGCGCGCGCGCCTGTTCGATGCAGGCCACGCCGATCTTCCCGCCAGCCAGGAGGCCCTGGCACGGGCGGTCGACGAGCGCTTGCGGCAGGCACAGCGCGCACTTCAGCGACAGCAGCTGGAACGTGCCGCAAAGGGGTTCCTGGCCGTGCTGGCGGTGGCGCCGGACGATCCCACTGCCCAGCGGGGCCGCGAGCAGGTGCTGCAGGCGGTGCTGGCGCGAAGCCAGATCCAGGCCGACGATTTCCAGTTCGAGGCGGCGCAGCGTGATGCCGTGCTGGCCGAAGCACTGGGCGCTTCGCAGGCGGCACGACAGCAACTGGTGCAGCGCCTGCAGCGTGCACGGCAGGCCCGGGAGGCACTGCAGCAGCCCGCAGTGAGCAACGCGCAGCGTGAACGCGAGCTGCGCGATCACCTGCGCCGGATCGAACGCGCCGAGCGCGCAGGCCAATGGATCAGCCCGCCGGGGCACAGCGCATTCGATGCCCTTCGCGAAGCACAGGCGCTGGCACCGCGCGATTCACGGGTGAAGGCCGCGGCCGCGCGCCTGCTGCCTGCCAGTCGCCGTTGTTTCGACGACAACCTCCGGCAGAACCGGGTGCAGGCTGCAGGTGCCTGCCTGCAGGCCTGGCAGACGTTGTCTCCCACCGCTGGCGGCCTGCCTGCGGCCCGCCAGCGCCTCGCGCAGCGTTGGATTGCGATTGGCAGCGAACGATTGGGCAACGGAGATGTCGCCTTTGCCGAACGTGCGCTCCAGCAGGCGGGCGAGCTTGGCGTCGGCACTTCCAGCAGCGAGTACCAGCAGTTGCGGCAGCGCCTGCGCGACATCGGGGTGTCGTCGCCCTGAGCCCGCCGCTGCCGGAGGGACCGCTATAGTAGCCACCCCTCGCAACATCCCCACGGAGTGCCGATGACCGTCCTTGTTTCCGGAGCCACCAGCCAGATCGGCCGGTTCCTGCTGCCGCGCCTGGTGCAGGCGCATGGGCGGGTACAGGCGGTGAGCCGGCAACCGCAACCGGCACAGGACGGCGTGCAGTGGCTGTGCGGGGACCTGGCAGCTGCGCTGGACAGCGTGCCGTCTCCGGACTGGCAGGCGATTGCCAGCTTCGGCCCCCTTGAAGCATTGGCGCAGTGGTTGTCGCGGCAGACGGCGGCCCCCGCGCGGCAGGTCATCGCCACCAGTTCGATGAGCGTGCTGAGCAAGCAGAATTCCGAGCAGGCCGACGAGCAGGACGTCGTGGCGATGCTGCAGCGGGGCGAAGCGGGCCTGATCGCGCAGGCCGAGCGTCTTGGCATGGGCTGGACGATCCTGCGGCCGACCCTGATCTATGGGGCCGGCATCGACCGCAGCATCACCCCGATCGTGCAGCGTGCGCTGCGTCTGCGCCTGTTTCCGATTCCGCTGGTGGGAGGCCTGCGCCAACCGGTGCATGCCGACGATATCGCCCGCGCCGTGGTGGCCTGCATCGCCACCGGTGCAGCGTCGGCACGGGTGCTGGAAATCGGCGGTGGCGAGCGCCTGCCCTATCACGCGATGTTCCGCCGCGTGCACGCCAGCCTGGCACAGCCGACATTGGCGCTGCCGTTGCCGGGCGCGGCACTGCGGGGCCTGGCCGCGGTGCTGCCGCGGGCGCGTGGTCCGGTGTCACGCCTGCAGCAGGATCTGATTGCGGACAATGGCCCGCTGCAGGCGCTGCTGGACGTACATCCGCGGCCGTTCCAGCCCGACGCGGACACGTGGCGACCGATGAGCGCGGCCCAGGCCGTGCAGCGGATCGCTGCGTATCCCGGCAACGGCTAGCCAGCCACCGTATCCATCCTCTTTGGGGGCTCTGCTACCATCCCCCGGCCCTTGTTTCCGCGAGTACGTTCGATGCCTGACGCGCCATCCCGATCGGCCCCTGCCGAGCGCATTGGCGTCGCGCTGTGCACCTACAACGGTGCGCGCTACCTGCAGGCGCAGCTGGACAGCATCCTCGACCAGGATCTTCCGGTGAACGAAGTCATGATCGGCGATGACGGTTCCAGCGACCAGACGCTGCAGCTGCTGCAGGCCTTCGTGCCGCGTGCACAGGCGCTGGGCATCCGTGTCGAGATCGTCCAGCACGCGCGCAATCTCGGCTATGTGCGCAATTTCGCCGATGCACTGATGCGTTGCCAGGCCGACATCCTGTTCCTGTGCGACCAGGATGATGTCTGGCATGCGGGGCGTGTCCGCCGCTATGTGGAGCGCTTCCAGGCCGATCAGGGCCTGTTGTTGCTGCACAGCGATGCATGGCTGGTGGACGCGCAGGGCGCGCCGCTTGGCCAGCGGCTGCTGGAGGTACTGGTGGTCCATCCGGCCGAGGTCGAGCTGGAACGCTCGGGCCTTGCGATCGACGCGATCCTGCTGCGCAACTTCATCACCGGTGCCACCTGTGCGCTGCGCCGCGGGCTGCTGGCCGGATCGCTGCCGGTCCCGCCGGGCTGGAGCCACGACGAATGGCTGGCGGTCCACGCATCGCTGCGTGGAGGATTGGACATGCTGGCCGAACCGACCATCGACTACCGGCAGCATGGCAACAACCAGATCGGTGCCAGTCGCCGCGGTTTCCTGCAACGCCTGCGCCATCTCGATCTGTTCGATTCACAGGCGCGCCAGCGCACGGCCGGGCGCCTGCTGGCCCTGGCCGATCTGCTGGGGCAGCGCGGCGTGGTGGTGGCGCCGGAGCGCTTCCAGGGACTTCACGCGCTCGCCTGGCGCATGGCCTGGTCGCGCCTGCAGCTGTATCGCCGCGTGGATGTGCCGGCAGGCTGGATCGCCCATGATGCGCCGCGGTTGATCGCACGCCTGGCCAACGTCTGCCTGGCGGGGGGCGGCTGGAAAGGGGGCTGGGCAGCGCTTGCGGGTGCGTGGGCCGGGTGGCGGGCGCCGCGCGCTGCTTGAACTGCAGTGAAACCGCGGGCCATCGCCTGCCAGCCACCGCGGCGCCTGCGTTAGACTCGCCAGACCCTACCTGCCTGCATGCCCGTGCCCCGACGCTACGATTCCGACGACATCGACGATTTCGACGACGACCAGCAGGACGACAGCCCGCTGTGGCGGCGTCGCCTGATCACCTGGAGCATGGCTGCGGTCGCGTTGGGATTGGGCTTCCTGATCCCTTATACGCTGTACCTGAACCAACAGGTGACCCAGCGCTTCGGTGAACTGCGCTGGCAGATCCCGACCCGGGTATATGCGCGGCCGCTGGTGCTCACACCCGGCAAGGCGATGGACGCGGCGACCCTGAAGACCGAACTCGCCGCATCCGCCTACCGCGATGACGGGCAGGGCAAGGAGCCGGCGACCTATGCGGTGAACGGCGGGCGCTTTGTCATTTCCAGCCGTGGCTACAACGATGTGGATGGCCGCGTCGCACCGCGTCGGCTGGAACTGTCGCTGGCAGACGGTGCGGTCGCGTCGCTGCGTGATGCCGACAACCGCAAGGCGCTGAAGGCTGCGCGCCTGGACCCGGCGCGTATTGCCACCCTGTACGGGCAGAAGCAGGAAGAACGCCGCCTGATCCGCATGGACGAGGCGCCGGACCTGCTGGTGACCGGCCTGCAGGCGGTGGAGGACAAGGACTTCAACCGTCACCACGGCATCGATCTGTCCGGCATCGCGCGCGCGGTGTGGGTGACGGTCCGTTCCGGTGGCCAGAGTCGCCAGGGGGCGTCCACGCTGACCCAGCAGCTGGCCCGCAGCGGCCTGCTCGGGATCGGCAAGGAACAGACGGTCACCCGCAAATTCAACGAAGTGCTGTACGCGCTGATCATGGAGGCGCGCTACGACAAGCGCACCATCTTCGAGGCCTATCTCAACCAGGTGTACCTGGGGCAGCGCGGCAGCCAGGCCATCCACGGCATGTCTTCCGGCGCCGAGTTCTGGTTCGGCCGTGACCTGCAATCGCTGGAAACCGAGCAGATCGCGCTGCTGATCGGCCTGGTCAAGGGCCCGTCCTACTACGATCCGCGGCGCAACCCGGAACGCGCGCTGGATCGCCGTAATTTCGTGCTGGGCAAGCTGCATGAGGCGACGCTGATCGACGATGCCGAGTACCAGCGTGCGTTGAAGGCGCCGCTGGGCGTGCCCAAGACGCCGGGCCTGGTGGCGGCCAACCGCTTCCCGGCCTATGTGGACCTGGTTCGCCGCCAGCTCGGCCATGACTATCCGGAATCGGCGCTGCAGGGCGCCGGCCTGAGCGTGATGACCGGCATGTCGCCGTCTGCGCAGGCCTATGCCGAAGGCGCGGTGACCCGCACCATCAAGTCGCTGGAAAGCAAGCGCCGTCCCGAACTGCAGGCCGGCATGGTGCTGACCGACGTGCACAACGGTGACGTGTTGGCGGTGATCGGCAGCCGTGAGGTGTCCGAGGTGGGGTTCAATCGAGCGATCGAAGCACAGCGCCCGGTCGGCTCGCTGTTGAAGCCGTTCGTGTACCTGCTGGCGCTGGCGCAGCCGGACCGCTACTCGCTGGCCAGCTGGGTCGACGATTCGCCGGTGACGGTGCAGCTCGGCCGTGGCCGCAACTGGAGCCCGGGCAACGCGGACAACCGCAGCCACGGCACCGTGCGCCTGATCGACGCGCTGGCGCATTCCTACAACCAGGCCACGGTGCGCGTGGGCATGCAGGTCGGCCCCGAGCGTGTGACCCAGCTGATCCACGTGCTGGCCGGCATCAAGGCCGAAGCGAATCCGGCGGTGATCCTCGGTTCGACCGACCAGAGCCCATACGCGATGGCACAGCTGTACCAGTTCCTCGCGTCCGGTGGCGAAATCCAGCCATTGCATGCGGTGCGTGGCGTGCTCGATCCGCAGGGCAAGCTGCTCAAGCGTTACGACAAGACCCCGGCACCGGCCCAGGAAGGCGATTCGATTGCCGCCAACCTGATCAGTGTCGGCCTGCAGCAGGTGGTTGCCAGCGGCACCGCGCAGCGGCTCAACGCCGATGGCCTCAGCCGCCTGCAGCCGGCCGGCAAGACCGGTACCACCAATGATGGTCGTGACAGCTGGTATGCCGGTTACACCGGGGATCACCTGGCGGTGATCTGGATCGGCAACGACCAGAACGAGCAGGCTGGCCTGTACGGTGCTACCGGCGCGATGCGGGTCTGGTCGGGTATCTTCCAGCGTCTTCCCAGTGCGCCGCTGCGGGTCAGCAACAAGGGCCTGGACTGGCAGTCGGTGGCCGCCAGCGGCCTCAACACGACCGACGAAGGCTGCCCGGGAGCGCGCCGCTTCCCGTTCGTGGTCGGCTATGCGCCGGCCTATGCGCCCTGTGCACCGGCGGTGTCGCCGGACGGGCAGGGTGAGGCCGAAGGCGAGGGTGGTGGCTGGCGCAGCTGGTTCGGCCTGGACCGCAAGCCGGAAGTGCCTGCCGAACCTGCCGCGACGCCCGCTGCCACTCCTCCCCCGAGCCGATGATGCCGATGAACATGCGATCCCTGCTGCAGCCCCTGGCCCTGACCGGCCTCAGCCTGTCCCTGGCCGCCTGCGTGAGCAGTGCACCGCCGGTGGTCAAACCGGTCGATACCACCACGCCGGCGCAGCGCCTGGCCGCAGTTGACGCAGCCGCTGGCCCGGATGACAAGGAGCTGTCGGTGCAGCCGTTGCGTGACTCGCAGGTGGAAGATCTGCGGGTGACCGCGCAGGCGCAACGCCAAGCCAACGATCTGGCCGGTGCCGCCAGCAGCCTGGACCACGCGCTGGAAATCGTCGCCGGCGACCCGGCGGTGCTGCAGGAGCGCGCCGAGCTGGCGCTGCTGCAGGGGCAGTGGGCGCAGGCGGAGGCGTTCGCGCGCAAGGCGGTCGACCTGGGCTCGAAGACAGGGCCGCTGTGCCGCCGGCATTGGGCGACGATCGAGCAGTCTCGCCTGGCGCGGGGCGAGAAGGAGAATGCGGTGTCGGCGCATGCGCAGCTGGAAGGCTGCACGGTGCCGGGGATCAAGCGGTACTGAGTTTTCAGCCAACGGAACAGCCCCTCGTGGCTGGCTGCTTGGCCGCGTAAAGCAAAAGCCGCGCTTGGCCGGGCGGGGTGGGTCCGCGGGGGACGCCGTGAACCGTCCCTGGGGGCTTGGCCGCGGCATCCATGCCGCGGACACCCCCGCGAAGCCACCCCGCCCGGCCTCTGACAGTTCCCGTGTGCGTCCAGCCACGGAAAAGAAAAAGAAAATCAAAAGCGGGTCGCGCGCTGCGCGCACTCGACCCCTTCTTGTTTCCGTTCGACCCACCGCTTCTGAATCCAGTCGAGCAAGCGCGACGCCACGAAGCACGTCCATCCGTCACCGGGAAACTGTCGAAGGCGGGGCGGGAGGGGCAGGCAGGACCGTTGGCGCCATGGGCCCGAGGCACGCCTCGGGCGGGTTGGGCAGGACGCCCAACCCCGGTCTTGCCGTGTGCGCAGGACAGCGCACACGAGCAAGGCGCCATCGAGCCCCCATGGACGGGTTTACGGCGTGTCCTGCCTGCCCCTCCCGCCCCGCCAAACACGCAGCAACCCAGAGCCATGAACCACGCTGTTGCTGTTGCCTTTGCCTGCGCTCTGGCTTGAAACGGGTGCCGGGCAGCGCCCGGCCGGGTATCCTTTCCCTCTGATGTCCGACCTTGTCCATGCCAGCCGCGAAGCCCTCAGCGACGGCGGCGCGCTCGCCTCGCACCTGGATGCCTTCGTCCCGCGTCCGGCACAGCTGCACCTGACCGAAGCCATCGCCGATGCGCTGCAGCAGCGTGACCCGCTGCTGGCCGAGGCCGGTACCGGCACTGGCAAGACCTTTGCCTACCTGGTGCCGGTGCTGCTGTCCGGGCTGCGTACCATCATTTCCACCGGAACCCGCGCGCTGCAGGACCAGCTCTACCACCGCGATCTGCCACGGGTGCGTCAGGCGCTGGGTGTCGGCCTGCGCAGTGCGCTGCTGAAGGGGCGCGCGAACTACCTGTGCCGCTATCGCCTGCAGCAGGCGCGCGGCGAGCCGCGTTTTTCCAGCCCCGAACAGGCGGCGCAGTTCCAGCGCATCCTGGCCTGGTCCGGTCGTTCGGAGTTCGGTGACATCGCCGAACTGGAAGGCCTGGCCGATGATTCGCCGCTGCTGCCGATGGTCACTTCCACTGTCGACAACTGCCTGGGTACCGACTGCCCGTTCTGGGATGACTGCTTCGTGGTGCGCGCGCGGCAGCGTGCGCAGGCGGCCGATGTGGTGGTGGTCAACCATCACCTGCTGCTGGCCGATCTGGCCCTGAAGCAGGATGGCTTCGGTGAACTGCTGCCGGGGGCGCAGGCCTTCGTCATCGACGAGGCACACCAGCTGCCCGAATTGGCCGCGCAGTTCTTCGGCGAAGGTTTCGGCATGCGCCCGTGGCAGGAACTGGGCCGCGACTGCCTGGCCGAAGCGCGTGGCGTCGGCGGCGCGCAGTCCGCGCTGCAGGAACCGGTCGACCAGTTGCAGCAGGCGCTGCTGGCCCTGCGTTCGGCGATGGAGGGACTGCCGCCGCGTGGCACGCAATGGCGCGCGTTGGCGATGCCGCAGGTGCGCGATGGATTCGATACGGTGATGGCGGGGTTGGTGACGCTGGAGCAGGCACTGCAGCCGCTGCGCGAAGCCGCGGCGGGCCTGGATGCCTGCCATGCACGGGCGCGCGAAGCGGTCTCGCGGCTCAGCCGCTGGCTGGGCGATGACGAACCTGCCCTCGATTTCGATACCGACCCGGCGGAAACCGCCACTGCCGCTGATGTGCTCTGGTACGAGCTCACGCCACGTGGTTTTCGCTGCCAGCGCACGCCGATGGATGTGTCCGGCCCGTTGCGTGAGCATCGCGAACGCAGTCGCGCGGCATGGATCTTCACCTCGGCGACGCTGACCGTGGGCGGTGGCTTCGACCACATCGCCACCCGCCTGGGCCTGGACGATCCGCACACGCTGGTCCAGCCGAGTCCGTTCAATTGGCCCGAGCAGGCATTGTGCTACCTGCCCGAAGGCCTGCCTGATCCGGCTGCGCGGGGCTTCGGTACTGCGTTGATCCAGACCCTGCGGCCGGTGTTGCAGGCCTCCCAGGGCAGGGCATTCCTGTTGTTTGCCTCGCACCGTGCATTGCGCGAGGCCGCCGAGGCACTGCGTGATGGGCCATGGCCGTTGTTCGTGCAGGGCGAGGCGCCGCGCGCGACGCTGCTGCAGCGCTTCCGCGAATCGGGCAATGGCGTGCTGCTGGGCTCGGCCAGTTTCCGCGAGGGCGTGGACGTGGTGGGCGAGGCGCTGAGCGTGGTGATGATCGACAAGCTGCCGTTCGCGGCGCCGGACGATCCGGTGTACGAGGCACGGCTGGAGGCGATCCGCAGCCAGGGTGGCAATCCGTTCCGCGATGAGCAGCTGCCGCAGGCGGTGATTGCGCTGAAACAGGGCGTCGGTCGCCTGATCCGCAGTGAGAGCGACCGTGGTGTGTTGGTATTGTGCGACCCGCGCCTGCTCAACCGTGGTTATGGCCGGGTCTTCCTCGATTCACTGCCGCCATTCCGCCGTACCCGCAGTCTGGCCGATGTGCAGGCCTTCTTTACGCCACAATGGGCGCCCGTGGCCGATCATGCGGCTGCCCCGGCCGCCGTTGCGACCGGCCCCGAGCCGGCGCCCGGTGCCACGTTCCCCCTGTTCTGACCCGATCCGATGAAACTGCTCGCCTTTGAAACCGCCACCGAAGCCTGTTCCGTTGCCCTGCATGTCGATGGGCAGGTGCTGGAACGCTTCGAGATCTCCCCGCGCCGGCATGCCGAACTGAGCCTGCCGTGGGCGGAGGCGCTGCTGGCCGAAGCCGGCATCAGCCGCCGCCAGCTGGACGGTATCGCGCTCAGCCGCGGCCCGGGTGCGTTCACCGGCGTGCGCCTGGCGATCGCCATCGCGCAAGGCATTGCGCTGGCACTGGATCGGCCGTTGCTGCCGGTCTCGACGCTGCAGGTGCTGGCGCTGCGGGCACCGGCGGACGAAACGCAGATCCTGTCGGCGATCGATGCACGGATGGGCGAGCTGTACGTCGCGCGCTTCGAACGTGTAGACGGCCTGCCGGTGGCACGCGATGCCGAGCGCGTGTGCGCACCCGCTGCGGTTGCGCTGCCGGAAGGGATGTCGGCCTACGGTGTCGGCACCGGTTTCGGTGCAGCCGAGGGGGCACTGGTGACCCAGCTGGGCACCGGCCTGCGCGGCTTTGATGCGACGGCGCTGCCGCGGGCGTCGGATGTATTGGCACTGGCGGTGCCGGCGTTCGCTCGCGGCGAAGCCATTGCACCGGAGAAGGTCGAGCCGGCGTACCTGCGTGACAATGTGGCGCTGACCCTGGTCGAGCAGCAGGCCGCGCGCGAGGCGAAGGCGAAGGCCAACGGCTGAGCCCCTCGTGGCGGGATTGGTCGCGTAGATCAAAAGCCGTGGTTTGGCCGGGCGGGTGGGCTGCGCAGGGGGCGCTGCAAGTACGTCCCTGTAAGCTCGGTCGCCGCATCCATGCGGCTCACGCCCCTGCGCAGCCCACCCGCCCGGCCTCTGACAGTTTCCGTGTGCGTCCGCCACGGAAAATCAAAAAAGAGAATCAAAGTCAAAAGCGGATCGCTTCGCTCGCATCCACACGTAGCGTGGATATGTGTCGACCAAGGTCGACACCTATCAACAGCGGAGCGGGACGTGATGCGCCGCGATCTGTCAGAGGTGGGGCGGTGTGGGCTTGCAGGACCGTTGGCGCCATGGATGGCGCCATCGAGCCCCCAGGGACGGGTTTACGGCGTGTCCTGCAAGCCCACACCGCCCCGCCAAACCCACAGCCCAACCGCCGCTGTTGCTGTTGCTTCAGTTGTTGCTGTTGCCTCCAGCGGGTCCCGGGCCGCAGGCCCGGGCAACAAAACCCTACCGGTCGTCGTGCAGGGTGCCGCCCGGCAGAAACACCCACGTACGGGTGACCTGCAGGATGTCGATTTCGTCTTCGGTCTTCGGCAATGGCGGGAACGGCTGGGCCAGCTGCACCACCCGCAGGGCGGCCTCATCCAACAATGGCGTCCCGCTCGAACGCAGGATCCGGCTGCTCTCCACGCTGCCATCGCGGCGCACGCCCACGCTGATCACTACCTGGCCGCCGAGGCGGCGCTGCCGCGCCTCATCCGGGTAATTCAGGTTGCCTACCTTCTCGGCGCGGTCGACCCAGGCGCGCAGGTAATTGGCATAGGCATACTCACGCGTGCTGGCCGACACGAACTTGCGGTTCGGGCGCTTGGCGTACTGCGCCGAGCGCAGATGTACTTCGGCAGCCAGCCGCGCCATCTCCACGTCGCGCTGTTCGCGTGCGCTCAAGGGCGCATCCGGTTCGGGCTGATCCGGCGTGGGGCGGGACTGCGCCTGCGCCACCACCTCTTCGCCATTGCGGCTGCTGACCACCCGTGCCTGTGGCGGCGGAACCGGCGCGGCCGATTGCTGCTGCTGTGGAACCGGGCTGATTCCGGACTGGGCCTGCGGCACGATGCCGGCCTGGTTGTCGCGCGGACGCTGTGCGCGGTCGTGCTCGCCACCGCCTTCCTGATTGGCCGCGGCCAGGAAATCGGCCTGCTTCGGGGTCAGCGCGGTGCGGGTCTGGCTGAAAATGACTTCCAGTGTCGGCACCAGCGGCGCATCGCCCTTCACGGCGAAGCCCACGCCCAGGATCAGCAGGGCGTGGACCAGCACCGACAGCGCGATGGTCGCCCCCAGCCGTTGCGCTTCGCGCGGCGGCGGGGGCAGGACGGCAGGTGCGGCAGACATCAGCGCAGGCCGGCCTCGAGTGCGTCGAACAGGGTGCCAGCGATGTTCAGGCCGTACTGCGAGTCCAGTTCGCGCACGCAGGTCGGGCTGGTCACGTTGACCTCGGTCAGGTAATCGCCGATCACGTCCAGGCCGACGAAGCGCATGCCGCGGCGCTTCATCTCCGGGCCGACCTGGGCGGCGATCCAGCGGTCGCGCTCGCTCAGCGGGCGGCCTTCGCCGCGGCCGCCGGCGGCCAGGTTGCCGCGGAATTCATCGCCCTGCGGGATGCGCGCCAGGCAGTAGTCCACCGGTTCGCCATCGACCAGCAGGATGCGCTTGTCGCCGGCGGTGATGTCGGGAATGAACTTCTGGGCCAGCGCCAGCTTGCGGCCGCCGTCGGTCAGGGTTTCCAGGATCACGTTCAGATTCGGATCGCCCTGGCCGCTGCGGAAGATCGAGCGGCCGCCCATGCCGTCCAGCGGCTTCAGCACGGCCTGGCCGTGCTCCAGCGCAAAGGCCTTCAAGACCTTCGCGTCGCGGCTGACCAGGGTCGGCGGGCAGCACTGGGGGAACAGCAGCGCGGCCAGCTTCTCGTTGTAGTCGCGCAGGCCCTGCGGGTTGTTGACTACGCAGGCGCCAGCCGCTGCGGCCACGTCCAGCACCTGGGTGTCGTAGATGTATTCGGCGTCGACCGGCGGGTCCTTGCGCATCAGCACGATCTGGCCGGGGCCGAACTCGGTGCGGCTGAACGCGCCCAGCTCATACCAGCCGGCCGGGTCGTCGCGCACCTGCAGCGGCGCGGTCTGGGCCACCGCTACGCCACCCTCCAGGGCCAGGCCGCCCGGGCGCACGTAGTGCAGGGCATGGCCGCGGCGCTGGGCTTCCAGCAGCATGGCAAAGGTGGTGTCCTTGGCGATCTTGATGTGGGCGATGGGATCCATCACCACGATGACGTTCAACGGCATGGGCGCACCTGTCAGGCAAGGCGTTGATGGTAGCGGCAACGCCGCTCGCGCGCCTCCCCGCCGTCCTGCAACGCAGCGTCCGCCCGGCGGTCGCGCACGCATTGCGAAACCCGTCACGTTCAGGAGGGTGCCATGCCCCGCGCCATGGGGCGGCCTTGAAGCGGGCGCGGAAAGTGCGATATAGATACGCTTTCGTAGCGGCCCCCGCCAGAGATCGGGCCGTGCGCTTGGGGATAGGCAATGACTGAAAACACGACTGCGGGCGGGGAACTCGCAGGACTCCGGGTGATGGTCATCGATGATTCGAAGACCATCCGCAGGACTGCGGAAACGCTGCTCAAGCGCGAAGGCTGCGAGGTGGTCACCGCCACCGACGGCTTCGAAGCGCTTGCGAAGATCGCAGACCAGCAGCCGCAGATCATCTTCGTCGACATCATGATGCCGCGCCTGGACGGGTACCAGACCTGTGCGCTGATCAAGGGCAACCAGCTGTTCAAGGCGACCCCGGTCATCATGCTGTCGTCCAAGGATGGCCTGTTCGACAAGGCGCGGGGACGCATCGTCGGCTCGGAGCAGTACCTGACGAAGCCTTTCACGCGTGAAGAACTGCTGGGTGCCATCCGCACATACGTCAACGCCTGACCAGGGGGGAAAGGCACAATGGCTCGTATCGTTCTGATCGAGGATTCACCGACCGACCGCGCGGTGTTCACCCAGTGGCTGCGCCGTGCCGGCCACGAGGTGCTGGAGGCGGACAATGCCGAGGATGGACTGCAGCTGGTCCGCGACCAGGTGCCGCAGCTGGTGCTGATGGACGTGGTCCTGCCCGGCATGAGCGGTTTCCAGGCCACCCGCGCGATGGCCCGTGATGCGGCGATCAAGCACATCCCGGTGATCATCGTCAGCACCAAGGCGATGGAAACCGACAAGGCATGGGGCCTGCGCCAGGGCGCGGCCGATTACATCGTCAAGCCGCCGCGCGAGGATGAACTGATCGCGCGGATCAACGAACTGGTGGCCTGATGCGCTCGCCCTTCGACATTCTCGAAGCCTACGAACGGCGCAGCCTGGCCCATGCGGTGCAGCTGCCCGAGCGGCAGTTCGCCCAGGACCTCTGGCGTGGCGTGGGTTACCGCGTCGGCCAGCGCCGGCTGGTGTCCGATTTCCGCGAAGTGGTGGAAATCGTGCCGATGCCGCCGGTGACCCCGGTGCCGTGCGCGCAGCCGTGGCTGCTGGGCGTGGGCAATCTGCGCGGCAACCTGTTCCCGGTGGTCGACCTGAAGTACTTCCTGGAAGGCACGCGTACCGTGCAGCAGGAAGGCCAGCGCGTGCTGATCATGCGCCAGGCCGGCGGCGACGTCGCCCTGACCATCGATGAACTGTTCGGCCAGCGCAGCTTTGAACTGGACCAGCAGATCGCGGCCGGCACGCTGGCCGAAGGGCGCTACGGCCACTTCGTCGATCGCGCCTTCCACGCCGACGGCCACGACTGGGGCGTGTTCTCCCTCTCGCTGCTGTCGCGTACCCCTGAATTCCGGCAAGCCGCGGCCTGAGGCCGGGCATCGCCCCCTGCATTGAAGATCGAGGTTGAACGATGAGTACTGCTTCGGACGCCACCAAGACCGGCAAGCTGCGGCTGGGCGGCAGCAACCTCTGGCTGTTCCTGCTGCTGGCATCGATGATCCTGTTCGGCGTCAACACCGGCGTCGCCACCTGGCAGGGCAGTCGCCTGGCCGATGCCGGTTCCAAGGCGGCCGACCTGCAGGTGCTGTCGCAGCAGCTGGCCAACCAGGGCCGTGACGCGGTGGGCGGCAACGCGCAGGCGTTCACCGCCTTCAAGGCGACCCGCAACGCGATCGAACAGAACGTGTCGACACTGCAGGGGCGCTACGGCAAGGAGCCGGGCGTGTCCGGTGCCATCGCCACCCTGGGCGAGACCTGGGCGCCGCTGGGCAAGCAGGCCGGGCAGCTGGTCGCCAGCGAACCGGCGGTGCTGGCGCTGGCCGGCAATGCCAACAACTTCACCGGCGCGGTGCCGGGCCTGCAGGCCCAGCTGAACGAGCTGGTGCGTGCGATGTCGGCCTCCGGCGCGCCGTCGTCGCAGGTGTACAGCGCCCTGCAGCAGGTGGTGGTGGCCGGCTCCATGGCCCGTCGCGTGACCGAAATGCGCGCCGGTGGCAGCGCCGCAGCGACGTCCGGCGATGCACTGGCACGCGACATCACCGTGTTCTCGCAGGTGCTCGACGGCCTGCGCAACGGCAACGAGGAACTGGGCATCACCGCCGTGCGCGGTGCCGCCGCCGTCGCCGCACTGGAGCAGTCGCAGCAGAAGTGGGAAGCGATGAAGCAGGACGCTGACGCGATCCTGGCCAGCTCGCGCCAGCTGTTCGCGGCGCAGTCCGCCGCCACCGCGCTGGGCCAGGGTTCGGCCCACATGCTGGATGACAGCCGCAAGCTGTTCGACGCGTTCTCCTCGTTCGGCTCGGTGTCTGACACCCGCCTGTTCCCGAACTTCTGGATCGGTGTGGTGTCCGGTGCGCTGTCGCTGATCGCGATCATCGGCTTCGTTTCCACCAACGTGCGCAGCCGCTCGCGCGAGCAGGAACTGCGTTACCAGACCCAGGTGGAATTCAACAGCCGCAACCAGCAGGCGATCATGCGGCTGCTGGACGAAATCTCCTCGCTGGGTGAGGGCGACCTGACGGTGAAGGCCTCGGTGACCGAGGACATGACCGGCGCCATCGCCGACGCGATCAATTACGCCGTCGACGAGCTGCGCCACTTGGTGACCACCATCAACGACACCTCGGCCAAGGTCGCGCTGTCCACCCAGGAAACCCAGGCCACCGCCATGCAGCTGGCAGAGGCGGCGGGCCACCAGGCCAACCAGATCACCTCGGCGTCGGACCGCATCGGCGAAATCGCGGCGAGCATCGAACAGGTGTCGCGCAACTCGGCCGAGTCGGCCGACGTGGCACAGCGTTCGGTGGTGATCGCCGCCGAAGGTGCCGGCGTGGTGCGCGAGACCATCCAGGGCATGGACCAGATCCGTGACCAGATCCAGGAAACCTCCAAGCGCATCAAGCGCCTGGGTGAGTCGTCGCAGGAAATCGGCTCGATCGTGGAACTGATCAACGACATTTCCGAACAGACCAACATCCTGGCGTTGAACGCGGCAGTGCAGGCGGCGTCGGCCGGTGAAGCGGGTCGCGGTTTCGCGGTCGTGGCCGACGAAGTGCAGCGCCTGGCAGAACGTACCTCCGGCGCGACCCGACGCATCGAGAACCTGGTGCAGGCCATTCAGGCCGATACCAACGAAGCGGTCACCTCGATGGAACAGACCACCGCCGAAGTGGTGTCCGGTGCACGCCTGGCCGAGGATGCCGGCACCGCGCTGACCGAGATCGAGCGCGTGTCCAATGCACTGAACACCCTCATCAAGAACATCTCCATCGCCGCCCAGCAGCAGTCGGCCGCGGCCTCGGACATCACCCGCACCATGGGCGTGATCCGGCAGATCACCGGCCAGACCTCGCAGGGTGCCGGGCAGACCGCCGAATCGATCGGCCACCTCGCGCAGCTGGCGGCCGACCTGCGTCGTTCGGTCGCCGACTTCAAGCTGCCGGCGTGACGCGGGCAGGGCGGCGAGCAAGGAACCAGTCGATGAAGCATTTCCATTCCCCACGCCAGAACTCGCGCGGCTTCCGCGCGGCGGCGAACGGAGCGCGTCCATGAGCAGTCTGCGCGATGCGATGAGCCACGCAGCGCTGGGCTGGGTCAAGCCCGAGCTGGACGAGACCCTGCGCCAGGTGCGCAACGAAGTCGAGTACTACGCGGAAGACCCGACCGACGCCAGCCGCATGCGCATCTGCGCCGGCTACCTGCACCAGGTGCAGGGCACCCTGCGCATGGTCGAGCTGTACGCCCCGGCCATGGTGGCCGAGGAGCTGGAACAGCTGGCCAATGCCATTGGCGCCGGTGGCGTGGCCGATCGGGATGAAGCCTGCGCGACCCTGATGCGTGGCAGCGTGCTGCTGCCCGATTACCTGGAGCGCCTGCAGAACGGTCACCGTGACATCCCGATCGTGCTGATGCCGCTGCTGAACGAGATCCGTGCCGCACGTGGCGAAGAGGGCGTACATGACAGCGTGCTGCTGGCATTCGCACCGGACAGCGTCACCGCCACCGAGGCCGAGCTGGACCATGCCCGTGGCAGCCTGAGCGGGCGCAACCGCGAGCTGCTCGATACCGTGGGCAGTGCAGTGAAGGAAGAACTGCTGCGCATCAAGGATGCGCTGGACCTGCACCTGCGTACCGGCGGTGCGCCGGAGCAACTGCAGACCCAGGCCAACGAGCTCGGTGCGGTCGCCGATACGCTGGGCATGATGGGCCTGGGCGTGGCCCGCGGCGTGGTCGTGCAGCAACGTGATGCCCTGCGTGGCGTGGTCGAGGGCCGCCAGCAGATCGACGAAAACCTGCTGCTGGATATCGCCGGGGCGCTGCTCTACGTGGATGCGTCGCTGGATGACCAGGTCGCCCACCTGGGCGCCGGCGGCAGTGGCCAGGACGATCCGAGCGCAGTGGAGAACCGGCGCACGGTAGAGGTGCTGGCGCACGAGGCCATCGCCAACTTCGCCGCCGCGCGCGAGCACTTCGTCGCGTTCATTGAAACCAGCTGGAACCATGCCGAGCTGCACGACGTGCCGCGCCTGCTGGGCGATGTGTCCGGTGCGCTGCGCATGCTCGACCTGGGTACCGCCGCCGATTACCTGCGCGGTGTGCAGCAGTACATCGAAGCCGAGCTGATCGGTCGCCAGCGCGTGCCGAGTGGCCGCCAGCTGGACACGCTGGCCGACGCCATGGCCAGCCTGGAGTACTACCTGGAAGCCCTGCGCGACCGTCGTCCGGGTCGCGAGGACATCCTCGACATCACCCGCAGCAGCCTTGAGGCGCTGCGCTACTGGCCGTTGCCGGACCACGATGCGGCTGAGCCGGCAGCGTCCGTGCCGCAGTCGATCGAGCGTGAGCCGGTCGTGCTGCAGGGCGAGGCACTGCAGCCAGAGCACATCGAGATCCCGGTACAGTCGGCCGCGCCGGCACCCGGTGAGGTGCCGGTACCGCTGCCGGACTTCACCTTCGATCCGCCACCGGCCACGCCTTCGCCTGCAGCGGCGGACAACAGCTTGATGTTCGGTGGGCTGGGATCCGTCGCCTCCGCGCCACTATCGCTGCGTGACGAGTCGGATGCACCGCTGGTCTTTGCCGCCTCCAGTGCACCTGCACCCGAGGTCCCGCAATGGGATCTGGCACCGTTCCATCCTGAGACCGATCCGCCCGCTCCAGCGGACGATGAGCGCAGTCCGACGTTTGCCAGCTTCGATCCGGTCAGTTTCGAACAGCTCGATGCAGGGCAGGGCGCCGCCGCCCATTGGACGCTGTCGGAGGCGGCTCTGCCAGTGCAGTCCAATGCGACAACCGGCCTGGACGTAGAGGACGCCGCCGACGCCTCGCTGTCCATCGAGACCGGCGCGCATGCCGCACCGGGGTTCGACCCGGTGGCCGCCGAACATGACGCGGTTTCTGCAAGTGACGACGTCGTGTTCCGTTTCGATGCCGATGCGCTGGACAATGCCGACGACGTGTTGTCGCTGCATGCGATGGAGGCATTGTCGCTGGAGGACGCTGCCGGGCTGCATCCGTCGCTGGAGAGCATCGATGCCACTGCCCCTGCGGTGGTGGAAGAGAGCCCGGCTGCCGCAGAGCCGGACATCACCCCTGTGGATGTGCCGGTGGAAGCGCCGGCACCGCTTGCCGATGTGCCGGCAGCGGCGGTGTCGATGATCGACATCGACACCATCGCACCGATTGATTTCAGCGAAGCCGACGCGCAGTTCTTTGTCGAGCTGAGCGCTGCCGCCGCGGACTTCAATCCGCAGGCGACCCCGACGCCGGCCGATGCGGAAGCGCCAGTCGCCGTGGGCAGCGCGGAAGATGCAGACGCCGGCTTCGAGGCCGGCTTCGACGACGATGCCGAGAACATCGACGAGGACATCCGCGAGGTGTTCCTGGAAGAGTTCGACGACGAACTGGCCAACCTCGGAACGTTGCTGCCGGCATGGCGCATGCAGCCGGACAACATGGACCGTCTGCGTCCCATCCGCCGCATCTTCCATACGCTCAAGGGCAGTGGCCGACTGGTCGGTGCACGCACCCTGGGCGAATTCGCGTGGAAGATCGAGGGCATGCTCAACCGCGTGCTCGACGGCAGCCGCCCGGCGACGCCAGCCGTGCTGGCCATGGTCGACAACGCGCATGCCGCGCTGCCGCAGCTGAACGCCGCGTTGCGTCATGGCCAGCGGATCAGCGTGGACCTGCAGGCGATGCAGGCCATTGCCGATCGCGTTGGCGCGGGTGAGGAAACCTATTACGTACCGCTGCCGGTTGCGGCCGCTCCCGCCGCACCGGTGGTCGAAGCCGATGGCGAGGACGAGATCAGCCGCATCCTCGAAGCCGAAGCAATGGCGTCGGTGCAGGCTGAAGCCGATGCGGACCCGGCGCCCGAAGCACTGGGCACGCCGGCCAACATCGACAGCGTGCTGCGCGAGATCCTGGAAGCCGAAGTGGAAGTCCACCAGGCGACCCTGCAGGACTGGCTGCGCTCGGCGCAGCAGGCGCCGCAGCCGGTCAGCGACGCGCTGCTGCGCGCGGTGCACACCATGAACGGCGCCTTCGCGATGACCGAAGTGCCGGAAATCACTGCCGTTACCGGCGGTGCCGAGTCCTATATCAAGCGCGCGCTGGCTGCAGACGTGGTGCCGGGCGACGAGGGCGTGGCTGCGCTGGATGCGACCGCGCAGGCGATCACCGCGACCATGGAAGCGCTGCAGGCCGAGCAGCCGCGCATCACGCCACAGGAAGCGCTGGTACAGCGCCTGCAGGCGCTGGCCGGTGAACTGCCGGAAGCGCGCTGGCCGATGGTCGGGCTGGAGGACGAGGATGAAGAGGGCATCGAGCTGGCGCCTGATGCCGGGCAGGCATCCGAAGCGGAAGCGCCGCTGGCTGGGCTGGACACGCTGGACGAAACCAGCATGGCGTCCGCTTTCGATGTGGCGCCCGATCTCATTGCCGAGCCGCAGCCGCTTGCCGAAGATGCGCTGGAGCCGGTTCCAGCTGCAACCGACCCGCAGACGCTGGACATCGCGGCCGATAGCGGCTTGGACGTGGGCGAGCTGACCGCCAGCGACGATCTTTCGCGTTACTTCGACGCCGGCTGGCCGTCGGTGCCGGGCGAAGGTGAACCTGCCGTGGCGGACACCGGCGCGATTGAATCGATCCAGCCGGTCGAGAGTGCGCCTGTTGTCGAAGTGACCGAAGCAGATGCCGTGCCCACGATCGCGACGGTCGACGACGCTGATCTGACCATGGCCGACGATCTGTCGCCCTACCTCGACGCCAGTGCGCTGCCGGTGGATGACCGCGACGCGGAAGAACGGCCGGTGCCTGCGGAAGTTGGCGCGATCGACCTGAATACGTCGTTGTCCTTTGATTCGGGCAGTGGCGATGACAGCGTCATTGACGCCGCTGCTGCACTGCCACTCGACAGCGGGCTGTCGAGCCTGCAGGATGAAATGGCTGCGCCGGGTTTTGCAGAACCGGTCACGCTGGCAGCCGCGCTCGAGGCCGGCCTGCACGTGATCGAAGAAGAGCAGACCCTGGACGACGACGGGCAATGGCCCGTGCTCGGCCTCCAGGCCAGCGAACTCGCGCCGGGCGAGGCGGAAGCCTTTGCCGAGGATGCGGACGTCGGCGGGGAGGCGGCGGTCGGCGAAGGAGAGAGCGCCGATCAGCCGTCCCCGGCGACGGTGAACGAGGTGAGCGCTGCCGAAGCACTGCAGGCCACCGCCGAGCCGGTGCGGTTCTTCGAACTGGAAGAAGCGCCGGGGCAGGGCACGGCCGACGCCGATGCCGAACCTGCCGAGGCCGACGCCGGAGAGCGGGCGCCGCTCCACGATGAAGCCTCCACCCTGGAAGACACCGCGGATGGCGCCGATGCGCTCGACTTCAGCGTGTACGACCGCGAACTGGTCGACATCTTCGTCGAGGAAGGCAAGGACCTGCTCGACCACTGCGATGGCCTGATCAGCGAGCTTCGCAATGCGCCTCAGGATCGCGAGGTGCTGGCCGGCCTGCAGCGTGACCTGCACACCCTGAAGGGTGGCGCACGCATGGCCGGCATCAATGCCATCGGCGACCTTGGCCACAGCATCGAATCCCTGCTGGAAGCCGTGGCGGCCGGCCGCACCGAGATCGAACGCCGCGACGTGCAGCTGCTGGAGCGCGGCTTCGACCGCCTGCACCAGCTGCTGACGCGGACCGGTGCCCACCGCGTGGTGGCGCCTGCACAGGACCTGGTGGAGGCCTTCGAGGTCCGCACCACCACCGATATCGCGGCGGCCGCTGCGGCCGCGCGTGCGGCCAGCGAGGCCGAGGCCGTGCCGGCACAGGCTGTGGGCCCGCTGACGACGCCGGCCGATGCCCCGCTGTCGGCACCACTGCCGGCCGAAGGCGTGGCCGACGAAGATCCGCTGGCGCGTCCGCAGCAGGAGCAGGTGCGGGTGCGCGCCGACCTGCTCGACCGCCTGGTCAACCATGCCGGTGAAGTGGCGATCTATCGCTCGCGTCTGGAACAGCAGCTGGGTGCCTTCCGTGGTGCCATGGCCGAACTGGAGCGCACCAATGCGCGACTGCGCGACCAGCTGCGCCGACTTGACCTGGAAACCGAGGCGCAGATCGTCGCCCGCTACCAGCGCGAGCAGGACCAGGCGGACCAGAAGTTCGATCCGCTGGAACTGGACCGTTTCTCCACCCTGCAGCAGCTCAGCCGTGCGCTGAACGAGTCCGCCGCCGACCTTGGCGGCCTGCAGGGCGTCCTGGACGATCTGTCGCGCCAGTACGACTCCCTGCTGCAGCAGCAGTCGCGCGTAAGCTCGG
This sequence comes from Stenotrophomonas sp. I18B00994, assembly GCF_014145825.1. Lineage (NCBI taxonomy): Bacteria > Pseudomonadati > Pseudomonadota > Gammaproteobacteria > Lysobacterales > Lysobacteraceae > Stenotrophomonas > Stenotrophomonas sp. I18B00994. Next base: position 256,603 of record NZ_JACIUW010000005.1, read on the forward strand.
AACTGCAGGATGGCCTGATGCGCGCGCGCATGGTGCCGTTCGACGGTCTGGTGCCGCGCCTGCGCCGCGTGGTCCGCCAGTCCGGCATGGATACCGGCAAGCAGGTCCACCTGACCCTGGAAGGTACCCACGGCGAACTGGACCGCAACGTCCTCGACCGCATGGTCGCGCCGCTGGAACACATGCTGCGCAACTCCGTGGCCCATGGCCTGGAGGCGCCGGAACAGCGCCGCGCCGCCGGCAAGCCGGAGGAGGGCGAGATCGCCATCCGGCTGCACCGCGAAGGCTCGGAAATCGTGCTGGAAGTGGCCGACGACGGCGCCGGCCTGGACCGCGAGGCGATCCGCCGCCGCGCCATCGACCGTGGCCTGCTGGCTGCCGATGCGCAGCCGAACGAGCAGGAACTGGACAACCTGATCTTCGCCTCTGGTTTCACCACCGCTGACCAGGTCAGCCAGCTGGCAGGCCGTGGCGTGGGCATGGACGTGGTGCGCAACGAAGTGCGCCAGCTGGGCGGTTCGGTAGATATCCAGTCAGTGCGTGGCCAGGGCGTGCGCTTCACCCTGCGCCTGCCGCAGACGCTGGCGGTCACCCAGGCGGTGTTCGTGCAGATCGGCGAAACCACCTTTGCGGTGCCGGTCGCATCGGTCAGTGGCATCGGCCGCCTGTCGCGCGAGCGTTTCGAAGCGGCCGACAGCAGCTACCGCTACAGCGGCGAGGACTATCCGCTGTACGACCTCGGCAGCCTGGTCGGGCAGGCCCCGGCGCGTGCCGATGGCCAGGACCAGGTACCGCTGCTGCTGGTCCGTGCTGGTGACCTGCGTGCCGCTGTCGCGATCGACCAGGTGCTGGGCAACCGCGAAATCGTGGTCAAGCCGGTCGGCCTGCAGATCGCGTCGGTGCCGGGCATCTACGGTGCAACCATCACCGGCGATGGCCGCGTGGTGGTGATCCTGGACGTCGCGCCGCTGGTGCGCCGCTTCCTCGCCAACCCGACGCTGCCGGTGCTGGCCAACGCGCCACGCCAGGAGCGCCAGGTGCCGCTGGTGATGGTGGTGGACGATTCGCTGACCATGCGCAAGGTGACCGGGCGCATCCTCGAACGCCACAACTTCGAGGTCAGCGTCGCCCGCGACGGCGTGGAAGCACTGGAGCGTCTGGAAGAACGCGTGCCCGACCTGATGCTGCTGGACATCGAGATGCCGCGCATGGATGGTTACGACCTGGCCACCGCGATGCGTGCCGACCCGCGCTACAAGGACGTGCCGATCGTGATGATCACCTCGCGCAGCGGCGACAAGCACCGCCAGCGCGCCTTCGAGATCGGCGTGCAGCGCTACCTGGGCAAGCCGTACCAGGAGCTGGACCTGATGCGTAACGTGTACGACCTGCTGGGGATCGCCCGTGTCCGTGAGTGAAGCCCAGGCGGCCCCGGCCGTCGCCCTGCTGGCCCGTCCTGGCGCGGCGCGCGAGCGCCTGCGCGAGGCGTTGTCGCATGCCGATGTGCAGCTGGTGCTGGAAGACGACCCCAACGGCCTGGAGCCGCAGCTGCTGCAGGACGCGCGTCCACAGTTCGTGGTGATCGCGCTGGAAGCGGCCATCGAGGATGCTCTGGAGCGGCTTGAAGCGGTGCTGTCCGCACCAGGCCTGACCCTGGTCTTCGACGAAGCCGAGCTGGCGGCGCGCCGTGATGGCTGGGAGGCACAGCGCTGGGGCCGCCACCTGGCCGCCAAGCTGCACGGCCACCAGCAGGTGCTGCCGCCGGGTGCGGAAGACGAACCCGCCCTGCAGCTGGAACCGGGTCACCCGGCACCGCCGCCGGCACCACGGGAAGAAGCGCTCCAGCCGCATCTGGACCAGGCATTGAGCTGGGCCGACGAGGTGCCGGCGGACAGCCTGTATGCGCCACCGGCGCACCTGCACGAACCGATCGCGCTGGAGCAGGCACTGGCCGCGCTGCAGCCGGTGGTGCCGGAGCCGCTGGAGGCAGCGCCGATGCAGCCGGTTGCCACACCGGCAACGCCGCCGGTGTCCTTCGACCACACCGCGTGGTCGCTGGTCGAGGACGTAGCAGACGCACCCGCAGCCACCGGGTACAGCGCCGCGATGGAAGCCCCGCTGCCGTCCTTCGATACCGATCACCTCAGCCTGGTGGACCTGGACACTGCGGCGCCTGCGGGCGCACGTGCCGGCTCGCTGCTGGTGCTGGCCGGCATTGGTGGCCCGGATGCGCTGCGCCGTCTGCTCGGTGCGCTGCCGTCGTCGCTGAGCGTGCCGGTGATGGTGCACATGCGCCTGGACGGTGGCCGCTACGGCAACCTGGTCAAGCAGATGACGCGGGTGTCGCCGCTGCCGGTGCAGCTGGCCGAAGCCGGCCAGCGTGCAACACCCGGTGAAGTGCACGTGCTGGCCGATGACATCGGCGTGCAGGCCGCCAGCGACGGCCTGCATTTCGTCAGCGACGCGCAAGGCATTTCGATTGCCGGGCTGCCGGCCGACCACACTGCGCTGGTCCTGCTCAGCGGCGCCGACCTTGCGCATGTGGGTCCGGCGCTGGACCTGGCCGCCGCCGGTGCCTGGGTGGCCGGGCAGGTCGGCGAGGGCTGCTATGACCCTGCCGCAGCCACGGCGGTGGTCGCCGCTGGCATGGTGGCGGGTGAGCCACAGGAACTGGCGCAGGCCATCGCCTCGCGCTGGGGCGTGGAAGACGATAACGGAGAGGCACCATGAGCTATGCCAGCAATGACGAAATCCGCGGCGTCCTGATCCAGGCCGGCAACGAGCGCGTGCTGCTGCCCAATGCCACCGTGGCCGAAATGATGTCGCGGGTGCCGGTGCAGCCGGTTTCCGACGCCCCGCGCTGGCTGGTCGGCGAAATCGGCTGGCACGGCTGGCAGGTGCCGCTGGTGTCGTTCGCGCGCCTTTCCGGCCTGGGCGAGGAAGCCGTGGGCGGCCACAACAAGGTCGTCGTGCTGAAGGCCCTCAGCGGCAACGCGCAGCGCCCCTACTACGCGCTGCTGACGCAGAATTTCCCGCAGTTGATCTCGGTGCCGCGCGATGGCCTGCTGGCCGATGCTTCCGAGGAAACCCTGCCGCAGATCGTGCACATGCGCGTGCTGCTGGGTGAGCAGAGCGCGCTGCTGCCGAACCTGGATGCGCTGGAAGCCGCGCTGGATTCGCTGGCGACCTGATCGGCAATCCGCCGGTCGGGTTCCCGGTAGTGCCGGCCGCTGGCCGGCAACCTCATGATCCCTTGGATGCCGGCCAGCGGCCGGCACTACCACCAATCAACCTTACCCCAGGTCGCCCAACCACGCCTGCAATGCCGCGATCGCGGCCAGCCCGGCGGTCTCCGTGCGCAGGATGCGCGGCCCCAGCTGCAGGCCCTGGAATCCTGCCGCTGCCAGCTGATCCCGGTCGCGCGGCGACCAGCCGCCTTCCGGGCCGATCGCGATCACGATGCCGCCGGTCGGCGCCGCGTCGAGCGTCGACAGGCGATGGGCACCGTGCGGGTCCAGCGTCAGCCGCAGCGTATCGGCCGGCAGCGTCGCCGCCGCCTGCGCCAATGCCACCGGCGAGCCCACCTGCGGAATGCGCGCGCGCCCGGACTGGCCGCAGGCCGAGGTCACCACGTTGTTCCAGTGCGCTACGCGCTTCTCCGCGCGCGCGGCATCCAGCTTCACTTCGGTGCGCTCGGCATTCACCGGAACGATGGCGCTCACGCCCAGCTCGGTGGCCTTCTGCAGGATCAGGTCCATCTTCTCGCCTCGGGCAATGCCCTGCAGCAGAGTGATCGCCAGCGGCGATTCGTTGTCCACCGCCTGCACCGCATCGATGCGCACCTGCACCTCGCGCTTGCCAGCGGCGGTCAGCGTGGCGCTGTAGTCGTGGCCATCGCCGTTGAACAGCACGCAGGTATCACCCTCGCGCAGGCGCATCACCCGCACCAGATGGTTGGCCGTCTCTTCCGGCAGGGTCACGGTCTGGCCGCTGTGCAGCGCCAGGTCGATGGGGCAGCGGGTCACGCGCATGCAATCGCCTCGTCAATCGCCGCCAGCGTGGTATGTGCCAGCAGCTCCAGTTGTTCGTCATCCACGCAGTAGGGTGGCATCCAGTACAGCACGTCGCCCAGCGGACGCAGCACCACGCCACGTTTCAGCGCAGCCTTGTAGGCGTGCAGGCCCAGTCGCAGCGCCGGATCGAACGGCGTGCGCTTGTTGCCATCCCGCGACAGCTCGAAGGCCACCACCATGCCGGCCTGGCGGACGTCGGCCACGTGCGGATGGTCGCTCAATGGCGCAGCCAGCGCGCCCATCACCGAGGCGATGCCACGGTTGCGGGCGATCACATCGCCGTCGCGGAAGATGTCCAGCGTCGCCAGCGCAGCCGCACAGGCCAGCGGGTTGCCGGTGTAACTGTGCGAATGCAGGAAGGCGCGCTCGCGCGAGTCATCAAGGAAGGCGTCGTACAGCGCCTGCGTGGCCAACACCGCGGCAAGCGGCAGGAAGCCGCCGGTCAGGCCCTTGGACAGGCACATCAGGTCCGGCATCACGCCGGCCTGCTCGCAGGCGAACAGGGTGCCGGTGCGGCCGAAGCCGGTGGCGATCTCGTCGGCGATCATGAATGCGCCGTGCGCATCACACAGTTCGCGCACCCGCTGCAGGTACACCGGGTCATGCATGCGCATGCCGCCGGCGCACTGCAGGCGCGGTTCCAGGATCACTGCGCAGATCTCGCCGGGATGCTGGTCAAACAGAGTGGCCAGGCCATCAGCGGCCTGGCGTGCGCGATCAGCCGCACTCTGGCCCGGCTCGGCCAGGTAGGCATCGGGCGAGGGCGCGAACAGGCCTTCGGCCAGCAGCGGCGCGTAGACGCGGCGGTACAGCGGAATGTCCGCCATCGCCAGCGCTCCAAGGGTCTCGCCGTGGTAGCCGTTCTCCAGCGCGATGAAGCGCGTGCGCCGTGGCTCGCCGCGGTTCTGGAAATACTGGAAGGCCATCTTCAGCGCGACTTCAACGCCGGCCGAGCCGTTGTCGGCGTAGAACACCTTGGCCAGCGGCTCGCGGCCGGGCTGGCGTGGCGCCAGCGCCAGCAGGCGCTCGGCCAGGGTGATCGCCGGCTCATGGCCGAAGCCAGCCAGCATCACCTGTTCCAGCTGCCCGGCCTGCGCCGCGATGGCGCCGCCGATGCGCGGCTCGGCATGGCCGAACAGATTGGTCCACCAGCTGCTGACGGCGTCCAGGTAGCGGTTGCCGTCGTGGTCGATCAGCCATGCGCCTTCACCACGGGCGATCGGCACCAGCGGCAGGGTATGCGGGTGCTCACGCATCTGCGTGCACGGATGCCACAGCACCTGCAGGTCGCGTTGCCGCCAGTGCTGGGCCAGCGGGGAGGGGGTTGGGTCTGCTAGCATTTCGGGCTCATGAACATGTTGCTGCCTGCACATTCTATCGGCCCCGGCGCTGGCGCCGGCCGCCGCGGAGATTCCGCATGAACGATGACCGTGCCGGCCGGCGCTTGCCGATCATCCATCGGATCACCGATGAGGAGAACGGCCCCTTCCAGCGCCAGCACCTGGACCTGGAGTTCTCCAACGGTGAACGCCGCCGCTTCGAACGCCTGGTCAGCCGTGGCCATGGTGCGGTGGTGGTGGTGCCGATGCTCGATGACGAGACGGTGCTGCTGGTGCGTGAATACGCCGCCGGCATGCACCGCTATGAACTGGGCCTGGTCAAGGGCCGGATCGATGCCGGCGAAACCCCCGGGCAGGCCGCCGACCGCGAGCTGAAGGAAGAGGCCGGATACGGTGCACGCCGGGTCGACGTGCTGCGCGCGATGACCCTGGCCCCCACCTACATGAGCCACCAGTCGTGGCTGGTGGTGGCACGCGACCTGTATCCGGAAAAGCTGGCCGGCGACGAGCCGGAAGAACTGGAGGTGGTGCCGTGGAAGCTGGCCGAACTGGACCAGCTGATGCTGCGCGAGGATTTCTCCGAGGGACGCTCGCTGGCGGCGCTGTTCATCGCTCGCCAGTGGCTGCAGGGAACGCGATGATCAAACTGACCACGGACCTGCGCGAGACCGCCATCGCCATCGCCCAGGAAGCCGGACAGGCCATCATGCAGGTGTACGCCGATGGCTTCGAGGTGCAGATCAAGGACGACGACAGCCCGGTCACCGCCGCCGACCTGGCCGCCAACCAGGTCATCGAACTGGGCCTGCGCCAGCTGACCCCGGACCTGCCGATCCTGTCGGAGGAATCGGCGCAGGTGCCGTGGGAGCACCGCCGCCACTGGGGCGCGTACTGGCTGGTGGATCCGCTTGACGGCACCCGCGAGTTCGTCAAGCGCAATGGCGAGTTCAGCGTCAACATCGCGCTGATCTACCAGGGCGCACCAGCGTTCGGCGTGGTGCTGGCCCCGGTCACCGGCATCGTCTGGCATGCCATGCGTGGCGAGCTGGCCTATCGCCGGCAGGGCCTGCACGACACCGTGCTGCGCACCCGCACGCCGGCCACCGCCCCGCTGCGCGTCGCCGCCAGCCGCTCGCACCGCTCAGCGGAAACCGAGGCGCTGCTGGCGCGCATGGGCCGCATCGAGACCATCGCGCAGGGCTCGTCGCTGAAATTCTGCCGGATCGCCGAAGGTGGCCTGGATGTCTATCCGCGGCTGGGCCCGACCTCCGAATGGGATACCGCCGCCGGCCAGTGCGTGCTGCACGCCGCCGGCGGTGCGGTACTGTCGGCCGCGACCGGCAAGCCGTTCCGCTACAACCGCCGCGAAACCCTGTTGAACGGGGATTTCATTGCCCTTGGTGATACCAGCCTGCCGTGGCGCGACTGGTTGTCCGACTGAACCTGGAGGCCGCATGAGCGCGCACGACACCCCCGCCACCGGCAGCGCCGCCGCCCACGAGCTGGAGCGCCTGCTGGCGATCATGGCGCGCCTGCGCGACCCGCAGGGCGGCTGCCCGTGGGATCTGGAGCAGAACTTCGCAACCATCGCGCCGTACACCATCGAGGAAGCCTACGAGGTGGCCGATGCGATCGACCGTGGCGATCTCGACGATCTCTGTGACGAGCTGGGCGACCTGCTGCTGCAGGTGGTGTTCCATGCGCGCATGGCCGAAGAGCAGGGGGCCTTTGCCTTCGCCGAGGTCGCACGCGCGATCAGCGACAAGATGCAGCGCCGTCACCCGCACGTGTTCGCCGACGTGAGCGTCGACGATGCCGACGGCGTGACGCGCAACTGGGATGCGATCAAGCGTGCCGAGCGTGCCGCCAAGGGCGAGCAGGACACCTCCGCGCTGGCCGGCATTTCGCGCGGGCTGCCGGAATGGCAGCGGGCGGTGAAGCTGCAGTCGCGTGCGGCCAAGGTCGGCTTCGACTGGCCCGGCCCGTTGCCGGTGCTGGACAAGGCGGCCGAGGAACTGCAGGAACTGCGCGAGGAGTTCGAACGCGGCGATATCGCCGGCAACAAGGCGCGGCTGCAGGAAGAACTGGGCGACCTGCTGTTCGTCTGCGCCAACCTGGCGCGCCATGCCGACATCGACCTGGGTGCGGCGCTGCGCGGGGCCAACCACAAGTTCGAACGCCGCTTCCGCGCGATGGAAGCGCAGGCCGACGCGCAGGGTGGGGCGCTGGCTGCGATGGGCCTGGATGCGCAGGAAGCGTTGTGGCAGCAGGCCAAGGCGGCGGAGAAAGCGTGAAGACGCTGGGCCTGTTCCTGCTGACCGCGCTGGCCGAGATCGTCGGCTGCTACCTGCCCTGGGTATGGCTGCGCAAGGGCGGCAGCGTCTGGTTGTTGTTGCCGGCCGCGGCCAGCCTGGCCCTGTTCGCGTGGCTGCTGACCCTGCACCCGGCCGCCAGTGGGCGGGTCTATGCGGCCTACGGTGGCGTGTACATCGGCACCGCGCTGTTCTGGTTGTGGCTGGTCGACGGCATCCGCCCCAGCCGCTGGGACCTGCTGGGCGCTGCGCTGTGCCTGGCCGGCATGGCGGTGATCATGTTCGGGCCGCGCACCTCATCAGGGTAGCGCCGGGCCGTGCGTGGCTGCGCCTCCTTCCGACCGCGCTGGCGCGCGCAAGCCGGGCATGGCTCGGCGCCACAAGGTCAGCGATGGTGCATGATGGCGACGCCCCTGGTTCCCGGAGCACGCGCATGTCCCGCTTCGCCAGCTTCCGCGAGTTCTATCCGTTCTACCTCAGCGAGCATCGCCACCCGGTATCGCGCCGGCTGCACTTCATCGGCAGCTGCGGGGTGTTGCTGCTGGTTGCGGCGGCAATCCTGCGCGGGCAAGCCATCCTCGTGCTGGCCGCCCTGGTCTGCGGTTATGGCTTCGCCTGGGTCGGTCACTTCTTTTTCGAGAAGAACCGCCCGGCGACATTCCAGCACCCGCTGTACTCGTTCATGGGCGACTGGGTGATGTTCGCCGACATCCTGTGCGGGCGCATGCCCTGGTAGCTCCGCTGTGAATGCGGCCTTCACGCGCTATGCTGGGGCCTGGACGTCATAGATAAGGAAAGCAAGATGTTCCCGACCATGTTCTTTACCGTGGTGCTGGCCTTCGTGGCCGTGGTGATCCTGTTCAAGGCGGTACGGATGGTGCCGCAGGGCTACGAGTGGACCGTCGAGCGCTTCGGGCGCTACACGCACACCATGACCCCCGGCCTGCACTTCCTGATTCCGATCGTGTACGGGGTCGGGCGCAAGGTGAACATGATGGAGCAGGTGCTGGATGTACCCAGCCAGGAAGTGATCACCAAGGACAACGCCGCCGTGCGCGTGGACGGCGTGGTGTTCTTCCAGGTCCTGGATGCCGCCAAGGCGGCCTATGAGGTGGCCAACCTGGAAGTGGCGATGATCGCCCTGGTGCAGACCAACATCCGTACCGTGATCGGTTCGATGGACCTGGATGAATCGCTCAGCCAGCGCGAGGTGATCAATGCCCAGCTGCTGAGCGTGGTCGACCATGCCACCAACCCGTGGGGTGTGAAGGTCAACCGCATCGAGATCCGCGACATCCAGCCGCCGCGCGACCTGCTGGATGCGATGGCGCGGCAGATGAAGGCCGAGCGCGAGAAGCGCGCGCAGATTCTAGAGGCAGAGGGTTCCCGCCAGTCGGAGATCCTGCGCGCCGATGGCGAAAAGCAGGCCACCGTGCTGGAGGCCGAAGGCCGTCGCGAAGCCGCGTTCCGCGATGCCGAGGCGCGCGAGCGCCTGGCCGAGGCCGAAGCGATGGCGACCAAGGTGGTGTCGGCGGCGATTGCCGAGGGCGACGTGCAGGCGATCAACTACTTTGTTGCGCAGAAGTACGTGGAAGCGTTCAAGGAGCTGGCCAGTTCGCCGAACCAGAAGCTGGTGCTGATGCCGATGGAGGCCAGTGGCGTGATCGGTTCGATCGCCGGCGTGGCCGAACTGGCGAAGCAGGCGCTGGCCAGCCAGGACAACAAGGCCGCGGGCAAGCGGCCGCCGCCGCTCGGAGGCTGACATGCGCTGGGAAGTCGTCGGTTGGGGCGCGCTGGCGCTGCTGCTGTTTGCCGCCGAGGCGTTGGCGCCCGGGGCGTTCATGCTGTGGATCGGCATTGGCGCGGCGGCGGTGTTCGTACTGGTTGCGGTGTTCAGCGGCATTCCATTGCTGTGGCAGGTCGTTGCCTTCGTCGTGCTGAGCGTTGTCTCGATCCAGTGCTACCGGCGCTGGGGCAAGGCAAGGGCGCGACCCAGCGATGCACCGTTGCTCAACCGCCGCGCCGAACAACTGGTCGGACGGGTGGTGCCGTTGCAGCAGGGTATCGTTGGTGGGCAGGGCCGGGTCAGCATCGACGACGCGTACTGGCAGGTCAGCGGCCCGGAACTGCAGGCCGGTGCCATGGTGCGGGTGGTAGCGGTGCAGGGCAGCACGCTGGTGGTCGAGTCTGCTGCGGGTAGAGTCGACTGATAGTCGACTGGCATGTGTTGGGTCGGGCGGGTTGGGTTCGGGGTACACGCCGTAAACCCCGCTCCGCGGTCCGGCCCAGCCGCTGGCGGCTGCGCGTTCGGGCGCTTGCGAAGCAGTGCTTCGCAAGCAAAGCGCCCCCAGGGATGGGATCACGGCGTGTCCCGCTCGCCCATACCGCTCCGGCCAAGCCGTCGACTTCGCCGAGCCGATACGCTTTGGCTGTTGCCGTTGCCTGGCCTGTAAAAGGCGCCCGCCGGCCGCAGGCCGGCCAAACACCCCCCGCTGCGCTGCGGCGCGACCTGCAGGCGACCGATCTGGGATAATGGGCATTCTTGTTTCCTCTGCTGCCGGACCCGGTCATGACCCAGAAGACGCTGCTCAACGATACCCACCGCGCCCTTGGCGCCAAGATGGTCGATTTCGGGGGTTGGGACATGCCCATCCACTACGGCTCGCAGCTGGACGAGCACCACCTGGTGCGTCGCGAGTCGGGTGTGTTCGACGTCAGCCACATGACCGTGGTCGACCTGCGCGGTGACCAGGTCAAGCCGTTCCTGCGCCGCCTGTTGGCCAACTCGGTCGACAAGCTGAAGGTCACCGGCAAGGCGCTGTACTCGTGCATGCTGAATCCGCGCGGCGGCGTCATCGACGACCTGATCGTCTACTACCTGGGCGAGGATTTCTTCCGCATGGTGGTCAATGCCTCCACCCGCGAAAAGGACCTGGCCTGGCTGCGCGAGCAGGCTGCGCCGTTCGGCGTCACCGTCGAGCAGCGCCCGGACCTGGCCATCCTCGCCGTGCAGGGCCCGCAGGCGCGCGACATCGTGATCGGCCTGGCCCGCGAAGCCGACCGTGCCGCGTTGACCAAGCTGGGTCGCTTCGCCGCCCTGCAGGTGCAGTCCGACGACGGCGTCGAACTGTTTGTCGCCCGCACCGGTTACACCGGCGAGGACGGGTTCGAGATCCTGCTGCCGCAGGACGCGGTGGTCGCGTTCTGGAACCGCCTGCTGGCGGCGGGCGTGAAGCCGGCCGGTCTCGGCGCACGCGACACGCTGCGCCTGGAAGCCGGCATGAACCTGTATGGCCAGGACATGGACGAAGAGATCAGCCCGTACGAAGCGGCGCTGGCCTGGACCGTGTCGCTGGACGAAGGCCGCGACTTCATCGGTCGCGACGCGCTGGAAGCGCAGAAGGCTGCAGGCACAGCACGCCAGATGATCGGCCTGGTGATGGACGAGAAGGGCGTGCTGCGCCATGGCCAGGCGGTGACCACCGCTGGCGGCCAGGGCGAGATCCTGTCCGGCACCTTCTCGCCGACCCTGGCCAAGGGCATCGCTTTTGCCCGCGTGCCCGCCGGTGAACTCGGCGAGGTCACCGTCGACATCCGCGGCCGGCAGGTGCCCGTGCGCGTGGTCAAGTTCCCGTTCGTGCGCGAAGGCCAGGCCCAGCCCGGCGTGCTCGCCGACGCCTGATCCGGACATGCCGGTCGTCACTGACAGCAGTGGCGGCCGGTTGGTTACACTAGCCCCGTTTTTTCCACCCCTGCATATCTCTGGAGCAGTCCCATGAGCGAGATCCCCGGCGACCTCAAGTTCCTCAAGTCCCATGAGTGGGCCCGTGTCGAAGGCAATGGCCGCGTCACCGTCGGTATTTCCGACCATGCCCAGGGCCTGCTGGGTGACCTGGTCTACGTCGAACTGCCGGAAGTCGGCGCCGACGCCAAGGCCGGCGAACAGATCGCCGTCGTCGAGTCGGTGAAGGCCGCCTCGGACGTCTACAGCCCGATCAGCGGCAAGGTTGTCGAGGTCAACTCGGCCCTGTCCGACAAGCCGGAAACCATCAACGAAGATGCCTACGGCGAAGGTTGGATGTTCGTGGTCGAACTGACCAACGCTGAAGAGGTCAACGAGCTGCTGGACCCGGACGCGTACGCCGAAGCCCTGGAGAACGACGACCACTGAGTCGTCGTTTACGGGTTCTGCAACGGCCACCTTCGGGTGGCCGTTTTTGTTTTGGCGAGTACGTCGGCTCATGACGCAGGGTTTGCTGCGCGCCCTCGACGCGGCATCAGCAGACCCGCGAACGGTACCGAGGGGCGTGCGCAGTTTTGCGCAAATCCGCGTTTCCGCCCCGCGCCGACGCGTCCGGATGTGAAAACTTTTCGCCCCCCGTTGCGGTGCCGTTGTGCTGGCGCTGGTGCCGGCGCCGGCCGGTGCCGGCGTTGCGTGCATGCAGCGGCCGCCAACATGCATGCATCTGCGCAGAGTGCCTATTTCAAGTGGTTTTTGTTCAACGCTTGCGTTGTTGTTGCTGCAGGCAACGCGCGTGCGTGGTGCTTTGTTGGTCGTCGAGGGCGGAGCGTCGCGACCGTGCAGGCAACACCGCGGATGGCGCGGATGTGAAAATTTTTCGCGGGGGTTGTTGACAGTAAAAAAAACCGTGATTAGGTTTCGCCTCAGCAGACCTTGCCTGCCAAACCGAGTGCGCAGAATCAATCGTCCGATGCGAAGCAGCCCCTTCAAGACCACCGCGACCCAGATGACGGTGGACATGGCCCCGCTTCCCCCGGAGAAATGCAAGGCACCTCCCGTTCCGATGCCCGCTCCGCCGATCGAGGCGGGCATTGCCGCATCCGTAACGGCGCGCTTGACGCGCCGGCGGTCCCCGCACGCAGCATCCGCGGGTTTGATCCACCTGGGCGTTTCAACTCCCTATCACTGACGAGGAGCCATCCCATGGCAACCAAGAAAGCTGCGAAGAAAAAGCCCGCCGCCAAGAAGGCGGTGAAGAAGGTCGCGAAGAAGGCCGCTGCCAAGAAGGCAGTGAAGAAGGTCGCGAAGAAGGCGACCGCCAAGAAGGCAGTGAAGAAGGCTGCGAAGAAGGTCGCCAAGAAGGCCACTGCGAAGAAGGCAGTGAAGAAGGCGGCGAAGAAGGTAGCCAAGAAGTCTCCTGCCAAGAAGACCGCGAAGAAGGTAGCCAAGAAGGCCACCAAGAAGACTGCCAAGAAGGCAACGGCCCGCAAGCCGGCCAAGAAGGTCGCGAAGAAGGCGACTGCCAAGAAGGCCGTCAAGAAGACCGCCAAGAAGGCAGTGAAGAAGACCGCGAAGAAGGCCACCAAGAAGGCTGCCCCGAAGAAGGCAGCGAAGAAGGTTGCCAAGCGCAAGCCGGCCGCCCGCAAGAAGAAGGCCGCTCCGGTCGCTCTGCCGGCAACCCCGGCGCCGCTGATCTAAGTACTTCCCGATAGCCGCATCCTGAAACCCCTTCCCTGGCTGCCCAGCGGGGAGGGGGTTTTTTTATGGGGCCATTGGCAGCGTCGAGCCATGCTCGACCGCCTTGCTGACGGTCGATGCTAGCGGTGCGGCGCCGGTGGAAAGCGCTCCACCAGGAAATCGATGAAGCTGCGCAGGCGGGTCGAGGGGTAGCGGTCGTGGGCGTAGACCACGTGCATCGGCCGCCCCGCGTGGCCGTGTTCGGGAAACAGCTGCACCAACCGCCCAGCCTCGACATCCGCGGCCAGAAGCAGTGCCGATTGCAGCACGATGCCCAGCCCATGCAGCGCCGCTGTACGCAGCGCTTCGCCGTTGTTGATCTGCAGCCGACCTGTGGGCACATGGCCGAGCCCGCCAGCATCGGCCTGCAGCCACTGCGCCAGCGCGCTGGGTTCGAAGGACAGGCATTGGTGCCGGGCAAGCGCCAGCAGGTCGGAGGGCGTACCGTGCCGGGCGAGGTATCCGGGCGAGGCGCACATCATCAAGCGATATGGTGCCAATGCACGCGCCACCAGCACGCTGCTGTCGGCCAGCGTGCCGATGCGCAGGGCTGCTTCGAAACCTTCCTCTGCGAGGTCGACCACGCGGTCGGTCAGCACCGCGTCGACACGCACGTCGGGGTAGCGCGCCATGTAATCGGCCAACGCCGGCACCAGCGCATGCGTGCCGAAGATCACCGGCGCGCTGATGCGCAGCGTGCCTGCAGGTGCAAGGTGCTGGTACTGGGCCTGAGCATCGGTTTCCTCCACCAGCCGCAGGATCTCCCGGCAGCGGGCGTAGTAGTCCTCGCCGAACGGCGTCATGTGCTGGCGCCGGGTGGTACGACTGAGCAACTGCATGCCCAGCCGCGCCTCCAACGCACGCAGGTGCTTGCCGGCCATCGTCGGGGAGATGGCCAGTGCTGCCGCCGCAGCGCTGAGGCTGCCCTTGTCCACGATCAGCACGTAGACCTGCATGCTTTCCAGCAGGTTCATCTGACACTCCGGGTGTTGAATGCCGAAACTTTTGCGGAGTTTATCAATCACGGGTGATCAAACAGCATGCACTGCAGGGGCCGGATCCACCGGCCGTGCTGAAAGGAGAACACGATGGATTTGAATCTTGAGGGACGCACAGCGCTGGTCACCGGGGCGGGCAGTGGCATCGGTGCCGCTGTCGCCAGGCAACTGGCCGCGCTGGGCGTACGTGTTGCCATCTCGTCACGGCGGCAGGCACCGCTGCAGGCGCTGGCGGCAGGGATCGAAGCGGCGGGCGCACCCGCGCCGATCATCCTGCTGGGCGATGTCACTGACGCCGGGGACGTGCGACGCATTGCTGACGCGTCGCTGGCGGCGTTGCAGCGGGTGGACATCCTGGTCAACGCGGCTGGCGGTTCGCGGCCAACGACCGTCGATGCAGCCGACACGATCTGGGAGGAGGCATTGGCGCTGAACTTCTCTGCCGCACGACGGCTGACCCAGGCACTGCTGTCGGCGATGCAGGCGCAGGGATGGGGGCGGGTGATCAACTTCAGCGGTTCGATGGAGCCCCGTTCGGTGAATGCCGCCACCGCGGCGAAGGCAGCGCTGCATCTGTGGAGCAAGGGGCTGTCGTCGGAGGTGGCCGGGCAGGGCATCACGGTGAATGCCATTGCGCCGGGTCGGATCAACAGCCCGCAGATCCTGGACCGCCTGCATCCCACCGAGGAAAGCCGACGCGCGTTCATCGCCAGTAACATCCCGATCGGACGCTTCGGTGAGCCGGAAGAAGTGGCGCCGCTGGTGGCATTCCTCGCCTCGCCGCTGGCCGGTTACATCACCGGTGCAGTGATTCCGGTGGACGGCGGCATGCACTACTTCGCGCATTAGCGCTGCGTTTGTAGAGGCGAGCGCGGCTCGATTCCACAACAGCCAACAAAAAGGGCGGCCTGCAGGCCGCCCTTCATGCTCACGGTCGCGCCCGCCTGATCAGCGCGGCGACGCCACCGCGCGGTTGCTCGAAGCGCCCTTGCCCTTGCGCTTGTCCTGCTGCGCCGGGCTTGCACCTTCGGCCATCAGGTTGTCGCTGCCGAAGTCGGTGTCCACATCCAGCCAGCGCTGTGCCGGCAGGCCGAGCGCGGAATCGAGCACGGTCGGCAGCAGGCCGCTGGGCAGGCCGCTCTCGCCATTCCACATGATGGCGATGCCGAGATCGCGTTCGGGGACCAGCGCGACCAGGCCGCGGTAGCCCTGTACGGCACCGGCATGGAACACCACGTCGTGGCCGGCGTAGTCGAAGGTGCGCCAGCCCAGCGCGTAGCCGGCCGAGTGCAGGCGCTCGCGGCGCCAGCCCGAACGCATCTCGCCGGGGGTGTTGATCAGGCTCGAATGCAGGGTAGCCAGCAACGGTGCCGGCAGCACATCGGGGCGATGGCCGGTGTGCGCCAGCAGCCACTGCGCCATGTCGCTGGCGCTGGCGTTGACGCCAGCCGCCGGGGCAACACGGTAGTAGGTCGGCTTCGGTGTCAGCGACACCCAGCCGTTGCGGCTGCGCACGTGCGGGCGCGCCCAGCGCGAGCTGGCCTGGATGCCGGCCAGGCCGAGGCTGGCATCGTTCATGCCCAGCGGCTTGAAGATGCGGCGCTCGACCGACTGCTCGTAGAAGCTGCCGGAGGCGGCATAGACGACGTCGCCGATCAGGCTGAAGGCCACGTTCTGGTAGGCGTAGCAGTCGCCCGGCAGGCACTTCAGGCTGGTGTTGGCCAGCTTCTGGGTCAGCGCGTAGTACTCGGCGTTGCCTTCGATGTCGCGGTCGTAGGCGTTGTAGGGCAGGCCGACGCGGTGGCTGAGCACATCGGCCACGGTCAGGCGGTCGGTGGCTTCGGGCGAGTTGAGGCGGAAGCCCGGCACGTAGTCGGTGACCTTGCTGTCCCAGCGCAGCGTGCCATCGTTGACCAGCAGTCCGGCCATGGTGCCGGCGAAGGCCTTGGACAGCGAAGCCAGGCGGAACACGGTGTGGGCGTCGACCGGCAGCGGATTGTTGACGTCGGTAACGCCATAGCCGCGCGCGCTGAGGATGCGGCCGCCCTGCACGATGGCCACGGCCATGCCCGGCACGCGCTCGCCATAGGTGAGCTGCTGCGCCATCGATTCGATATTGGCGACGTTGAAGCCTGCGGCGGGCGCCTGCACCTGCGGCACCAGCCCGGTACGGTAGGCCGCCGGCTGGGTGTGGGCAACGGCGGTGGCCGCAGCGGACTCGATGTTGGCCGGCATCGGCGGCAACGGCGGCGGGGTCTGCGCGGTGGTGGACAAGGCAACAGGCATCAACATGCCCAGCAAACCGGTGGCCGCCGAACGGATCGGACGACGCAGGCTGTTCTTTTTCATCGGTGGGACCCGTGCGCGACTGCTGATGGCGATTCTAGCGCCGCTTTTCCTCTGTGCACAAACAAAGCGAAGATGAATGCGCATCTCGTTGAAAAAGTTGGGATTTTGACGCCTCGAAGGCGTGTATCGGAACGTGTCATCCGGACCCGGTCATGACACCGCGTTGCGGCCTTCAGACGGCCACCTGCTGGCGATGTTGCAGTGCATTGGATAACGTACGCGCTTCACCGCCCCGGAGCTTGCCATGCCGCTGTCCAACCGCCGTCATCTGGCGAGGGACGCCGCGTGAGCGCGGTACGAGGGAAGGGCCCGCTGCAGGGGCTGATGGCGGCACTGCGCGAGTCCCCGGCGCTGTGGTGGTCGTTCCTGTACTTCTTCTGCCTGCTCAGCGGCTACTACGTGCTGCGTCCGGTGCGTGAAGCCATGGCCGCCTCGGCGGACCTGGAAACGGTGTTCCCGCCAATGCTGATTGCCTGGTTCGCCGGTCACGGCATCGCGCTGAAGGACTTCGTCCTGCAGTTCCTGTTCTCCTGTGTGTTCGTGATCATGCTGGTGCTGCAGCCGGTGTACGGCTGGCTGGTCAGCCGCTTCCCGCGACGGGTGTTCCTGCCGGCGGTGTATGGGTTCTTCATCGTGACCCTGCTTGGCTTCTACATGATGTTCGACAGCGGCGTGCCTGGCCGCGGCATGGCTTTCTTCTTCTGGATCACCGTCTTCAACCTGTTCGCAGTGGCGGTGTTCTGGAGTTTCATGGCCGATGTCTTCTCCAATGTGCAGGCCCGGGCCTTCTATGGCTACATCGGCGCGGCGGGCACCGTCGGTGCCTTCCTTGGTCCGGTCATCACCAGTGCGCTGGTGCAGCGCGTGGGCATCGCCAACCTGATGCTGGTGTCGGCCGGTTTCCTGGCGATCTGCTTGTTCTGCATCTGGCGCCTGCGGCACTGGGCGGTGCTGCGCGAGCAGGAGCAGCAGTTGGTATCGGGTGAGAAGCCGATGGGCGGCAGCGTGCTGGATGGCCTGAAACTGATCGTGCGCGAGCCGTTGCTGCGCTGGCTGGCGATCATGGTGGTGTTCGGCGTGGGCGTGGGGACGCTGCTCTACAACCAGCAGGCTGCGATCGTGCGTGCGGCGTTCACCGACCCGGCGGCCAGTACCGCGTTCTTCTCGCGCATCGACCTGGCGGTGAACGCGCTGGCGCTGCTGATGCAGGTGGGCCTGACCCGCTGGCTGCTGTCGCGCCACGGCATCGCGCCGGCGCTGCTGATTCCCGGTTTCGCGATCCTGATCGGCTTCTCGGTTCTGGCAGCCTCGCCGATGCCGTTGATGGTCGCGGTGGTGCAGGTGATGACCCGCGCCAGCGAATTTGCACTGGCCAAGCCGGCGCGCGAGACCATCTACACGCGCGTGGACCGGCAGTGGCGCTACAAGGCCGGCGCAGCGATCGACACCGTGGTCTACCGCGGTGCGGACCTGAGCTTTGCCTGGGTGCACAAGGGCCTGTCATTGTTCGGCTCGCACGTGGTGTTCATCGGCGGCATGCTGGTGGCCGCGTGCATGACCGCAGCCGCGTTCGGTGTACTGCGCGAAGAAAAGAAACTGCCGCGCGACCGCTGATTTTCCGGGGCCCGATCCCCATCCCTGTCCAAGGAACTGCCCATGTACTGGATCGCACTCACCCTGACGTTGCTCGTCGCCCTGCTGCACGTCTATTTCCTGGTGCTGGAGATGTTCCTGTGGACCCGCCCGCTGGGCCTGAAGACCTTCCGCAACACGCCGGAGAAGGCGGAGACCACGCGGGTGCTGGCGGCCAACCAGGGCCTGTACAACGGCTTTCTGGCAGCAGGCATCGTGGTGGGGCTGGTGATCGGGCAGCCGGTGCTGGTGACGTTCTCCCTGGCCTGCGTGGTGGTGGCAGGGTGCTATGGCGCCTACAGCGTGAGCCGGCGCATTTTCATGATCCAGGCGGTGCCTGCGATCCTGGCGTTGGTGTTTCGCGCGGTGGCGTGATTTCCAGCCAACGGCGCAGCCCCTCGTGGGTTGGTCGCGTAATGCTTGTCATGGGGTTGGCCGGGCGGGTTGGGTTCGCGGGGGACGCCGCAAGTACGTCCGTGTAGCAACTGTGTTGATGGAGGGACTTGGCCCCTCCATGAGACGGGCACGGTAGTGCCGGCCGCTGGCCGGCAGCCTTTGGTCTTGCGCCCTGGCTGGCCTTAGGCAGGGACCAGCCCGTTTTCAG
>NZ_JACIUW010000050.1:0-1053 GCF_014145825.1 Stenotrophomonas sp. I18B00994
AGTCGACTAACTGTGTAAACCCACCACGTTGTTCAGCAGGACTCTGGAAATAGGTGGCTGGCCACCGATCCCCATGTGAGGGCGGTGCCAGTTGTAGTGGTGCAGCCATTGGGTCAGCACGGAATTGCGCTGGTCCGAGGAGGCGTATTCGCGGGCGTAGGCCCATTCGCGCAGGCTGGTTTGGATGAAGCGCTCGGCTTTGCCATTGGTCCGCGGCGTGTAGGGCTTGGTTCTGATGTGCTTGATCCCAAGGGATTTGAGCAGCTTGGCAAAGGCGGTGGAGCGATAGCAGGCACCGTTGTCGGTCAGGATCCGCTTGAAGGTGATTCCCAGGCTGGCGTAGTACTGCAGAGCGCCCAGCAGCGCCTGGCAGGCGGTTTCGGCCTGTTCGTTGGGGTGGACGCTGCTGAAGGCGACCCGGGAGTGATCGTCGATGGCCACGTGGACGTAGCCCCAGCCACCGCCAGCGGCGTTTCCCCGGCGTTTGGCATCGGTTCTGTGCCCTGGCCGCTGGAAGTTGCCCAGCTTCTTGATGTCCAGGTGCAGCAGCCCTCCGGGCTGATCGTATTCGTATCGGATGACCTCCTTGGGCGGTTCAAGCCGACACAGCCGATTGAGGCCGTGGGCACGCATCAGCCTTGAAATCGTACTGTGGCCGACCCCCAGCGCCTTGGAGATGGTCAGGTAGGTCTGCCGTTTACGGCGGTGCTCCTTGATTTGCTCGATTACCGGAGCAGGTGTGGCATGCGGCGTCTGGTGAGGCCGTGAGCTGCGGTTTTCCAGCCCCGGTGCCCCGAACTGGCGGAATCGGGCCAGCCATTTGTAGGCCGTACGCACACTTACGCCGCATGCTTGGGCTGCTTCCTCTGGGCGCAGGCCCTCGTGGAGGATGCGGCGAATAAGAAGTGCTCGACTATGGACGGTCAAACGGGCATTTTTATAGTGGTTCATCCGGGCTCTTTGGGGTCTGGAGAGGTGTGGTAACCACCATTTTCCAAAGATGTCCCGGATGAACAACGTACAGAGAGATCACAACTAACAGTCGACTCTACC
>NZ_JACIUW010000051.1:0-1052 GCF_014145825.1 Stenotrophomonas sp. I18B00994
GGTAGAGTCGACTGTTAGTTGTGATCTCTCGGTAGGTTGTTCATCCGGGGCATCTTTGGAAAATGGTGGTTACCACACCTATCCAGTCCCCAAAGAGCCCGGATGAACCACCATAAAAATGCCCGTTTGACGCCGTTTAGTCGAGAACTTCTTGTCCGCCGCATCACTGAGCAAGGCCTTCGGCCAGAAGAGGCCGCCCAGGCTTGCGGGGTGAGTGTACGCACGGCTTACAAGTGGCTGGCCCGGTATCGAGCCGAGGGCCTGATTGGGCTGCAGAACCGCAGCTCTCGGCCCAGCCGCAGCCCCCATGGCACCCCTGAGGCATTGGTAGAGCAGATCGTTCAGCGTCGACGTCAACGGCAAACCTACCTGACCATTTCCAAGGCACTGGGTGTGGCTCACAGCACCATTTCACGACTGATGCGCCGACGAGGACTCAATCGCCTGTGCCTTCTGGACCCACCGAAGAAGGCGGTCCGGTATGAGTACGACAGCCCGGGCGGCTTGCTGCACTTGGATATCAAGAAACTCGGCAACTTCCACCGGCCCGGACACCGGGTCGATCCGAATCGGCGTGGCAATGCTGGCGGCGGTGGCTGGGGCTATGTCCATGTGGCCATTGATGACCACTCCCGAGTCGCCTTCAGTAGCGTTCACACCGATGAGAAGGGCTCAACGGCCTGCCAAGCGCTGCTGGCCGCTTTGGCGTACTACAAGACGCTGGGGGTCACCTTCCAGCGTGTCCTGACTGACAACGGCGCCTGCTATCGCTCCGGCGTCTTCGCTCGACTCGTCGCCTCGTTGGGCATGAAGCACTATCGGACCAAGCCCTACACCCCGCGAACCAACGGTAAGGCCGAGCGCTTCATCCAGACCAGCTTGCGCGAATGGGCCTACGCCTGCGAGTACGCTTCGTCAGAGCAACGTGATGCCGTGCTGCCTGAATGGCTGCATTACTACAACTGGCACCGACCCCACATGGGGATCGGCAGCCAACCGCCTATTTCCAGAATCCCGCTGAACAACGTGGTGGGTTTACACAGTTAGTCGAC